>JAYUQR010000067.1:0-4140 GCA_043756665.1 Candidatus Altimarinota bacterium
ACAAACATATGTCAGCAATGCTGTCCTCTCCATCGAACGCTTCGCCAATGAGGCAAAAATAAAAAAAATAGTTGGCTCCATTACAGCGAATCCAGCAAACGGAAATTCTCCACTCACCGTGTCATTTCTCGCAACGAATATCAGTGATCCATCTGGAGTGAGCCCCGTACCTGGTAATCACGTATGGTGGATGCGAGAAAATGGCGGCAATCGCCGAGAACTATGACGATGACCATCACTCGTATATACATTTAATCAGGAAGGGAGTTATCAGGTATTTCTCGATGTTATTTCATGAAGTCGCAATAGTCGATGATATACCGATACACTTCCCTTATCAGTTTCTCAGGATATCCAAGTGAAGCCTAAGCTCTGAGAGATCACCCTCCTGATAAATGGTGTCAATGTGAGTTCGCTCTCAAGACTTAAAATCAATCCAACTATCGGAAAGATAGGGATTATTCTCGATGCTACCGCTTCTCGAGCAGTCAGTAATGGGACGATCAAAAAAACAAAATGGGATTTCGGAAATGGAAATACGATGGAATACTCTGGATGACCAGTCATAGAAAGACAACTCTATACCAATCAGTGAACCTATGATGTCACGCTCGAGATCGAGACGAATGAGGGAAATATCTTCAAGAAGAATTTTCAACTCGTGATAGTAGAGCCTGCGGCTGTAATAGAATGAGATAAGACATCAGGATATATTGGGGAGGATTTCTGATTACGAGCTTTGACCTATTTCTCGAACACGAAGAATACTGAATATATTTGGACGATTCAATCCACTGAATCTGCCTCTACAAAGCCAATTTATACTCAAGTAGGCCAATCGATCAATTATAAGTTTCCAAAAGTATGAGATTATATCGTAACGCTTGTGTCAAAAAGTCCAAACGGGAATGAGGATAGAGACAGCAAATCTATCACGATCGAGTCACATGAACCCATGGTAAATCTCGATAGTCCGAAATCTATTTCGTCTGAAAGGCCAAATATTTTTCATTTTGATGCTTCGAAAAGTTTTGATCCAGATACCAAGAATTCTAGTAATTTGACATATCGATGGTCGATCGATGGAGATCAGGTTTCACTCAATAATATCGAAAAAGAATGAGCGATTGGAAACTATAGTTTCAATACAAAATGAACTCATACTGTATCACTGACCGTGTCAAATAAATATGGGAAAGTGACTACCGTCGAGAAGTCATTTGAAGTCACTTCTACACTTGCTGTCAATCTCAATATCGTGCCACGAGCAGCTCCGATAGGAACCATGGTAAGCCTCCAGGCAATATCTCCACGATCAGCATTCTATGAATGGAATCTCGGGGATGGTTCACCTTCGATCAATGGTCAGATGGATAATATAGATCATATCTATAAGAAAACATGAGTTTATTCAGTTACCCTTACGGTCAAAAATGTTGACGGTACCGAAACGAATACTATAGAAAGAAAAGTATATGTGACCGACTCGAATACTCCCTATGCTCTCATCGATATCAAAAATACTTCGAATACGGTTTTTGAGGATACTTCATCCTGTTCGACCGAATGAGCCGTAGTGATAAATCGATCTGAATTGACTACACTTGATGGATCAAACTCTATCAATATTGATGGGAATACCACTGGACTGAGTTATACCTGGAAGTATCTGGATCGTGTCAAGACTTGACCGACGCTCTCAGAGAAATTCACAGAACTTTGATGCTTTCCGATCGAACTCACAGTAAAAAGTGATAAAAATGGTGCAAGCTATACCAGTAAGAGATTTATACAACTGAAAAATATTGCCCCAAAAATAACCGCAATAACTACAAAAATCGATCAAAGTAAAAAAGACAGCCAAAAACTCCTCATAAATGTCAATGCTGATGGTGTACGCGATGAAGATGGGGTTATCACTTCATATATCTGGTATTATATGACGGAGAGTGATACTGAGCCACAGGGGGTCAAAATCACTCAAAGTGCAAATACGACTTTCGTACTCCCAAATGTCACAGAAAAATACACCTTCTGAGTGATTCTCGAGGATAACGATGGAGCGAGAACGAACTCACTCGATATTATCTGAGATAAGTCAACACTCCTTATTACGAATGATGATGGAAATATCAATATGCCCCTTATCAATCTCTCTGTTCCAAAAACTCAGGTCATTGCGGGTGAGACGGTGAATTTTGCCATCAATGCAAAGACAATTGTCGGGTCAGATATCACGAGTAAGAGTATATACCAGTGGGATTTTAACGGTGATGGAAAGATCGATAAAAAATGACCAGAAGCACGGGTCAGCTACACCTATCCCAATGCAGGAAACTATACTGCGAAGGTAAAAGTCACCTATAATGGAACCAGTAATTCTAAGTATCAAAACATCATAGTAAAAAATGAGCTGAAGGCGAAAGTCATATGATACCGATCAGTTTCATCTATCTACCTGATTAATGCAAGTGAGTGATTCTATGATGCCACATTTTGGCAGGTTGGGAATATACAATCTGACGCCCCATATTCTCTTTCATTGTCTCGAGAGATATTCGAATGATCATGAACCGTATCAAAAAATCTCACTGTGAGTGCCCTTGGCTCCGAGAGCTCTAGCACGGAGATTACCGATGAAAATATAGTAGATATACGTGAAACGTTTTCTGGGGGCATCTATGTGCAATCGTACCCAAAAATAGAAAATAATACCGTACATCTCCATTCCCGCTGAGAAAAATTACTCATCTCACTCTACTGAAACGAGTGAGTACAGTACGCGATAGATACCAATACAAAAATTGATTCCGATACAAATGGCACACCAGACGATGATATCGATAATAAAGATTATCCATCATTTCTCGATGGATCCGCCTTTATCATCGATTCGAACGAATTCAAACTCAGAAATCAAGGTATCCGTGTTTCCATGATGAAAAATGGTGCTATCATACGTTCTCGAGACATATCGATCATTGCCGATTTTATTACTGATACCCCTGATGTCACCACAGATATCATAACAGGATCAGGATCGGGAAACTTTTCTGAAAGAGATAAGGCAAATCTCGAAAAACTCCAAGAGAAAATACGAAGCCTAAAATCTGATGATAGGATTATCCTGACTCAGGACTATAATACCCTTATAGAGAATTGGGATGATGCTATCGAGAGGACAAAGAAACTCATCGATATACAAGAAGGGCTCATCCAGAGTTCAGGTATGAATGAAAGTGATAAGGTAGAACTCTCTTCTCTTATCGATACGATTCTCGTATGAGACTCTACTGCTATCGATGAGATTACCGTTGCGACACGTGTGATCGAGAGTCTCATACCTCTTTCGAATACGAATCGAGCAACCATCATCGAAAAACTCGAAACAATCAAATCAAACCCGACTAAGCTCAGTGAAAATAAAAAGCTCTGATCTGAAATACTTGCATTTATAAGAGATGATGCAACAATCGAAGATAAGTATAAGCTCATCATCAAAAACCAACTTCAAGTCATCATAAACGGAGGACAGTGAAGTTTATCCGATTGACAATGATGAACTGATCCTGTTGAGACCTCAAGTGGATTCCTCGGATTTATCAAGTGAGCCGTAATTGTATTTTGATTCATCATAGGAATCATATGTATTATTATCCTTATATGATTCATTATCTATCGTGTTTCTCGAAAAAAAGATGATATGTGATTCCAGGATTTTTTGATCGACTCTATTTTCCATGCGAAAACGCATCAGCCAAAATGAACAACCGGAGTATCATATCAGGCAGATATCATAGCAACCTCTCCTATCTCAGTTGGGAATGCATCCACGGCAAAGATAAAAGATGATCCCCTAGATATACTCCAGGCAACTCCACAGGTACAAAATGATCCCATGGCTTCTTTTACGCAAAATACGAATCTGAATACCACTACTGCCACACCAGAAGTCTCAGGTACGACAATCGGATGATCTATCGATGAACATGCGAGCATTCCTGATTGGCTCAAGCCAAAAAATGAAACATATTCCAGTACAACCACCTCTCTCGATTCACCGACATCATCCGAGCCATTACTCATAGAAAATATCCCCTCCTCAATAGAATCAGTACCTCCAGCCCTCCAAGAGAGAGA
>JAYUQR010000068.1:0-11878 GCA_043756665.1 Candidatus Altimarinota bacterium
GGAAAAGGATGCTAACATAGTCGAGAAATAAATATTCCAATTTTGTCATTCCGGGCGAAGTCCCGGAATCTAGATTCCTGCATTCGCAGAAATGACAGATACAAGCTGTTAATCAAGTTAAGACACTATAAATTACTGTAATTGTGCCTCCACCTCCCCTGCGATCTTGATCGACGGCTTGAGCGTTTTCGCTCCTGCGGTCCATTTTGCTGGACACGCCGTTCCAGGATTCGCTTCCATGAACTGGAGTGCTTCGATCTTGCGAAGGAGCTCTGCAGAGTTGCGACCGAGAGGACCAGAGGTGACCTCGATCCCACGACACACACCATGTGGATCGATGATGAAGGTTCCACGACCTGCTATCCCTGACTCTTCATCGAGGATATTGTAGGCCGATGCGACCTGTGTATTATGATCAGCGAGCATGAGGTAGGGAAAGTTCTTCATGAGCCCTTCGTGTTTCACCCATGCACGGTGAGAGAATACCGTATCGGTAGAAACGGCAAGAACCGTGACTCCGAGTGCATCGAATTCGGGTTTTGCCTCTGCCATGTCCCGGAGCTCTGTCGGACAGACGAAGGTGAAATCAGCCGGATAGTAGAAGAGGACGGTCCACTTCCCGTGCATATCTTCCAGGGAGATATGTGTCTCATCGTCCTTCACTGGATCATAGGCCGGGAGGTCAAAATTGGGAGTCGGAGTATCGATTTTTACCGATTCGAACATGTTATAGTCAGTATCGCAGCAAGACATAAGAAAAAATTGTTAATTATAAATGTTGAATGATCAATTCAGAAATATTGATTTCCATTATTGCGAGGCACGATGTGCGACCAAAGGGAGCCATACCCTCGAATACGAGCTTCCGATGAAATCGGTACAACATATGAGAGGGGTGAGCAATCTATATTTCTGACAGCCTGTAGACTCACAACAACATAAAAAGAGTATACAAAAATCCTCTCGAAAATCAAATCGAAATGAGAATAATTCTCACTATTCTCCGAGCATCGCTCGCATCATCCAAGCACGTTTATCGATCTGACGAAGGGAACCGACGATAATATCCTGCGTGACGGGGTCATCCGCCGTCGAATCTGCGAATTGTAATATTTCCGCTGAAATATGTTCATAATCTGCGAGCATATTCTTCTGCATCTGACGAGCGGTCATCGGGAGAACATATTCCTGGAGTTTTGTTTCTTTCAAAATATCTACAAATGACGAAATAGGATTCATACGGAGTGCACGGATACGTTCAGCAAAGAGATCGACTTCATCTGAGAGCTCATCATAGAGTTCTCCGAAAAATTCATGATCATCCTCGAAGTGTGGTCCGACGACATTCCAGTGACAAAATCGGGCATTCTGACTCGTGACAGTGTATGCAGCGATGAGATGATTCAGTGCGGTGAGGGATGGATTTTCAGCTTTCATATATGCTATTTTAAGAAGTAATACAGAGAGTATGTTCTTTCCATGAGAATTACCAAAGAAATAACCAAGACAGTATAATCTGACTTTTTAGAAAATCAAATAGTAATGAGAATAATTCTCATTATAAATCTTGCATTTTACTAAAATATTCTCATAATGTGCTCAACTTATTTCCATCCATCGTGCGTAAACACCAATACCGAGACATCATATGCGATACCTGTAACTGTTGTCATCTCTCGGCAGATGATATCTACGAGAAGGTGCGCGTTCAGGAACCGAAGATCGGTCGAGCGACCGTCTACCGCAATATCGAAGCTATGGCAGAGGAAGGGATACTTAGGAGATTTCCAGGAATCAATGGAAAAACCTACTATGAGTGCAATAATGCAACCCATGCCCACCTCGTCGATGAGAAAACGGGAATATTTTGTGATTTTTCGATGGAGAACCTCACAATTAAAAACATTCCGACTGGATATGAAGTCTCAGAAATCCGTATCCAGATCCGACAGTGTTCACCCTAAATACCCTATCCTTTCCCCCATGCCAAAAGAAAATCACCTAAAACATCCTATCATCGAGATTACACACCTCTCGAAAAAAGTCGGGAAATCACTCCTCCTCGATGACCTCTCTCTCACGATCGAAAAGGGAGAAGTCTTCGGATTCCTCTGACCAAATGGTGCTGGGAAGACGACGACCATGAAATGTATCCTTGGTATCATGAAGCCGACCCTCTGAGACGTGAAACTCTTCGGAAGTACGATCGATGATATTGCCGTGAGGAAGATGATCGGATTCATGCCAGAAAATACCTACCTCTACAAATACCTCTCGTGAGATGAATTCCTCGACTTCAATGGTGCATTCTATGGACTGCATGGCGAAGCTCTCGAGAAGCGAAAAAATATCGTTCTCGAACAGGTCGGACTCACTCATGCGAGGGATAAAAGGCTCAACGCCTATTCAAAAGGAATGCTCCAACGTATCGGACTCGCACAGGCGATTCTCCATGACCCCGAACTCATATTTCTCGATGAACCGATGAGTGGACTCGATCCGATCGGACGCAAGATGGTCAAGGATCTCATGTGTGGTCTGAAAAAAGCTGGAAAAACACTTTTTTTCAATACCCATATCCTCTCCGATGTCGAGACGATCTGTGATACCTTTGCGATCATCTCCCTCGGGAAAATCATATCAAATATGCGAGTCGATGCCCTTACGATGCCTCTCGAAGACTATTTCATGAGTCAGATCGATGAGACTGCACTCCATATTTCGAAACTCCAATAATATCCATGCCATCCCTCTTCGATGAACACCTGTGTATCGGTCTCGATCTCGATGAGACACTTGCGGAAAGTGTCATGCATGGACTCGGTGAGCTCCATAAACGGTGAAAGATGCTCGCAATACAGCGGATAGAACAGATAACCTCATTCGACTGGACTGATTTTCCGGAATGCGATATGGACGCTGACGATCTCATGTCATTCTGGAAAGCACACCATCTCACTGGAGTCTCTCCCGTGAGAAATGCTGTCGATGGTGTCTATAGGCTTACTGAAGCACAGAAAAAACTCCATATTATCACTGCTCGAAATGAACACGATCACCGATCTGATACCGAACGATGGATGAAGCAATACTTTCCAGAGATACCGTCGCATCACATCCACTTCGCGAATCATCTCTCGAAACAAAATCATAAAAAATCCACACTCTGTAAAGAACTCGGCATCACACTCCTCGTCGATGATGGCGGTCATAATGCACTCGATGTGATCGAAGCAGGAATACATTGTATCCTTCTCGATCGACCCTGGAATCAGCATATCACCATCGATCACCCTCACCTCCATCGTATGAAAAACTGGACTGAAATACTCTCTCATCTTCATACTGTATAATGAAAATCCTCGTCGGGCTCTCATGATGAGTCGATTCTGCCGTATCTGCATACCTCCTGAAAGAGGATGGTTATGATGTATTGTGTGGCTTCATGATCAACTATCTCGACGAAGAGCATCCAGAGAGTTGTCCGACTCGGGCTGACCTCGAGGAAGCAAGAAGCGTTGCAGACTATCTCAAACTTCCCTTCTATACCTTCGACTATCGGGAAGAATATGAAAAGCGTATCGTCGAATACATCTACCGTGAATACGCTCTCGGAAGGACTCCGAATCCAGATGTCTTTTGTAACAATCTCGTGAAGTTCGATCTCTTTCTCGAGGAGGCACTCTCACTCGGATTCGATGGAATTGCGACGGGGCATTATGCCCGTATTTCTATTCCATCACTCTCCTCCCCTAAGATAAGGGAGGCTGGGAGGGGTGTGCTGTTTGACTCCTCCCCTAAGATAGGGGAGGCTGGGAGGGGTGTGCTGTTTGACTCCTCCCCTGAGAGAGATGGGGACACTGAAACACACACTCTCCCTCACCCTCCCTATCTTAGGGAGGGAATGGTTGAGAGATCCAACTCTCCTAGATTCCAACTCCTTAAATGAATCGACCCCGCGAAAGATCAATCCTATTTTCTCTCTCGACTCACCCCATTTCAGCTCTCGAAGGCAATGTTCCCGATCGGTCATCTCATGAAAAGTGAAGTTCGAGAGATCGCGAAAAAAGCCTGACTCCCAAATGCAGATCGGAAAGATTCGCAGGGCCTCTGTTTCATCGGAAAAGTCTCGATGAAAGAATTTCTCGAGCGTCGGATCGCGAAAAAACCAGGGGATATACTCGATACTGAGGGAAAGATTGTCGGTGAGCATGAGTGAGCCTATTCCTATACTATCGGTCAGAGAAGGGGGATCAAGGTCGGAGGATGACCTGCCCTCTTCGTCATCGCAAAAGATACGGTGAAGAATACTGTCACCGTCGGAACAGAAAACGAACTCAGACTCTATTCGAGTGAATGTACTCTCACGGATTGGATCTGAGATATTTTAGAGCCAGGAAAGAAATACGGGGCGAAGATACGCTATCGACAAGAAGATCAAGAGGTAATGGTGAATGGTGCATGGTGAATGGTGAATGGTAAAACACAAAATGAGGAAAAATTTACAATTTACAATTTACAATTTACAATTCCCCAGCGAGCCATAGCGAGTGGGCAAATCTGTGTCATCTATGATGGAGATCGTGTTATCGGGAGTGGGGTGTTCTGTGGTATAGTATAGTGCACTAACCTGATTATCATTATTTCCTGTCATTCCTGCGAAAAAGGTGAATTGATCAGAATGATTAAGAGAGATCACCCTGGGGTGTGCAGGAATCTTGCATCCGGAATAGATTCCGGGTCAAGCCCGGAATGACTGAGTATAGTGATACGCAACTGAGTTCACTATAGAAAGAAAGATTCCGGCATAAAGCCGGAATGACAAGAAGTCTTATAGTCGTTGATATACTAGTATACTCTAAAACAATCGCATCACATTGTTCGTTTCTAGTTTGATCACATCACGTTTTGTGAGTTCGATAAAGGATCGCATCGTGGCTTCAACATCCACCATCGCATCATGAGCGCCCTCGAACCACTCGTTGAAGAGGAATTTATGGAGCTCTGAGAGTTTCGGTGGTTTATACGAGAATCCTCGACCCTGGAGTTTACAATAGTCAGTCGATGATCGCATCGTACAGATCCGCTTCATCGGTGCATACTCCCCCATACGAGCGAGTCTCTGGAGCTCATACCCGAGAATCTCTTCATCGTATTCGATATTGTGTCCCGCGACGATATCCGCACTATTGAGGATCTTTATAATCTGATCGGTCGAGTGAGAAAAATCTGTACAGTGTTCGACATCTCGATCATAGATGCCATTTACCTGTGAGGCACCGAATGGAATAGCAATCGGTGGTCGTATCAGGATATCATATCGTTCGAGTTCTGTATAGACTCCATCTTTCCATTCTCAGATGAGAGCAGCGAACTGGATAATATAGGGTTGTTGGGATATATCTCCTCATCGAGTCGGGAGTCCTGTCGTTTCTGTATCCCAGACACAAATTCGCATAAATAGTATAAAATGTCATTCCTGCGAATGCAGAAATCTAGTTCCAAAAGAGACTAGATTCCGTGACAAGTACGGAATGACATCATGAGAAAATAAAATTAGTAAAACTTCTTATAGTCAAAGCTCTTCATATCTGTATCGATGCGACGGATGATATCGAGGATCACTCCGACGACGATGATGAGTCCTGAGCCTGATATGAGAAAATCGATATTCGTCGTTCCTGCCGAACCAAATATCCCAAAATCATTATTGAGTTTCGTGATCGCATACGGAAATACCGCTATGAGTGCGAGAAATACTCATCCGAAGAGATTCAGTCGATCAGAAACCTTCTGGAGAAAACTCGCTGTCTCTTTCCCGGGTCTGACACCAGGAATATACCCTCATCGTTTCTGGATATTTTCCGCGACTTCGGTCGTATTGAAAGTGATAGAGACATAGAAAAATGCAAAACCGAGAACGAGGAGCGCATAGATCAATATATAGATCCAGCCAGGATTTTGCATCGAGAGGTTCGTCGCAAGCCATCCACCGATATCTGCTGACATCCCCGTTCCACGCTTCTGGAGGATCTGACCGATTAGAGAAGGGAACGTGATAAGTGCCACCGCGAAGATTATCGGTACCATTCCTGCCTGATTGACTCGGATCGGAAAGTGAGAACGCTCATCTCGACCCGTTCGAGTATAGACGAGTGGAACCTTTCTATACCCTTCGGTGAACTTCACGATGATATAGATCACTGCAACGGTGAGGACTGTGAGGATAGCGAGGAGCTGATAACTCCCTGGAACCATATAGTTCATGATATGTGTCGGAACGCCCGCGAGGACTCATGCGAAGATGATGATCGAAGAGCCATTTCCGATACCAGACTCCGTGATGATATCCCCGAGCCAGAGGAGGACCATGGTACCAGCAGTGATATAGAGCATCGCTGGAAATACGGTTCCCCAGAAATCTCCTGTATTAATAATCTGAGCTCCAGAGTCTCCCGTCCCTATGAGGGTATTGAGGAGGTAGATCATCCCATAGCTCTGAGCGAATGCGAGTGGGATCGTGAGATAGCGGGTATAGTTATTCATCTTTTTCTGTCCTGCTTCTCCCTCTTTTTTCAGTGACTCAAGTGATGGGATGATAACTGCGAGGAGCTGGATGATGATCGTCGCATTGATATATGGTGCGAGTCCCATGAGGATGATAGAGAAATGCTCGAGCCCACCACCCATGATAGAACCAAAGAATGAGAGCTGCGTATTGAGTCTGAGTTGTTCGGTAAATGCCTCGAGGAGAGCGACATTTACCCCTGGAACTGGTATCACGGAGAGGAGCTTATAGATCGCGACGATTCCGAGGGTGACGAGGATTTTTTTGCGGATATGTTCAGTTGCCCAGACTTTCTTGAGGTTGGAGATCATAGGAAGATATTAAGAATTTGGCGTATTCTAGGGAAAAAATGAGAAAAAGCAAAAAAAAGGATGAGGGAATTTGACATAAAAAATATAACCACTCTATATCCTTCCTATATAAGCAAAAACATTCGAAGAGGAATTTTTATAATCTTTGCATCCTTATTATATTCGAGTTGGTCCTCGGAGATGACGATTCCATATTTTGATGGGATTTTTTTCATCGTCTGTATTGTCTGTTTATATCACTTTGACCCCGATCATACCTCTATAGTTATCGAAGCTTCTCCGATCGAGAGTATAAAATCTGCCCCTCATTGACTACTATCATATGTGAGACCTCCACTTCATATCCTATCAAAAATCTTATAAAAATACATGGCGACGAGATTTTCTGTAATTTTTCATTTTGCATTCTCATTGGAGATGATATTCGACATAAGGCGGTAATAAATAGCGCGAAATGCTGGGGCTGAAAAAAGATACTTTGATGGTTTTCGTGAAGTCACTTGATTCAGATGAGAACCGTATGGATATATACGCCTGAGGAGTTCAGCTCTCTCCAGAGCATCGAGGATATCACTCATCTTTGATCGACTCATACCAAATTTCTCCGCCATTTTTGTCACATTACAGCTATCCATATCTGCCAGAGCATAGAGTATTCATGGTATATTTGAAACAGTATCAGGATGAAACTTTACCATCGGTAAATCACTATGGATGATGCGATCGAGGGTTTTCTGGATCTGATCATATACGATAGACTCATCGTCGAAGTCTACCATATGAGGAAGGGAACCATACCAGAGATATTTTTGGAAATCTCCTTGCATCACTCCCATATAGTACGTATTCACTTCTGGGGTGAGGTCTTGCAATGATTGATATAAAGAATCACTCTCTTCTGAATAGAGGATTGCATCACGGATTTTCCCTCAGAGTCATTGTATTTCATATTTCTGTTTTGCTATTTTGAGATACTCTGTGAAGCTCAGTGGATGCATTTTCTCATAGATAGTTCTCCTCGCTATATCTGCATTCGTATTGAGCATGAGGGCTGCTGATCCCGTCGAGAATATGAAAACCCTATCCGTTCGATCATAGATATTCTTCAGTGCGATTCACCATGTAGGATCGTATTGCACTTCATCGAGAAAAAGTATCAGTGGCTTGTCTAGAGTTTCAAATGGCATGCCGAGTAGTTGCTCATAGGTAGAAAGTACATCATAGAGGGATACCCCGAGGAGACCATGAGTCGTATCGAGAGAGAGGAATAGCTTATAACAGTCATTATTACTCAGTGCAGAGTAGAGCTGGAAGAGTGCTGTCGTCTTTCCAGATCAGCGAAGTCCAGTCATCGTGATCCACCGTATCTTATGACTTCCTTCGAGAAAATCAGTGATATACTTCTGGAGTCGGACAAATATGTTTCTCTGGGGTCGCTTATGGCTCTGGGGGTCCTGTATATAAGATTTGGCTCGAAAATCAGCAAGAACGCCCTGTTCCTGGAGAAATCTGAGAAGGTGCGTATTTTCCATAGAGAAATAGATATTTTTTATGACATGTATGATTATCATAAAATATATGTTTTATGCAAACTATAATGAGCATAAAACATATATTGATACTCATAAAGGATTACATAGTCTATTCTAGGATAGGACCTACTTCTACTGACCTCTTTCCTCCTCCACGATCTCTTCCTCACTCGGACTATACAGAATATATACCCTACCGAATCCGTGAGTCGATGAACTCCCATTCTTCATCCGTGATACTCCATCTCGCTCTGAGTATCTCATCACTATATGTTCAGGTATAGGTACCCAGATCTGGAATAAAGGAGAAATTCTTCCTCGTAACATCTTGTGATATAACTGTCTGTAATAAGAGAAATCTCACAGTTTTCGTGAATAGGTAGGAGCGAAATGATAGTATCTCTGCCTCATTCTCTGCAGCACATGCAACGATATACGACTCTGTACAACACTCACCTGGCTTAGCAATACGAGTATTTGTTTCAGTATAGAATCATACTGGCTTCGAGAAGTCCGTCTGTCCTGCAATAGGCGCCTTTGGTATAAGAAGCTTCCATTTATTTAGGATATGATTATCATCTGTGACATCTTCTGCTGCGGCGAATTGACGACCTATTTTCTGAATAAACCAACATGGGATTCCTGATTTTTGGGGTTTATAAAAAGTTCTCATCCCAAATGGTCTTCTTGGTGAAACTCTCTCACTCAGCATTTTTCCATCATTTTCCTGCATATCTCGTACCTTTCGGATGATTGGTAGAGCTTTCTCATGGCGTATGAGTATATCGAATTCCCCGAGATCTCGTATTGATACAGCAGATTTTCACTCGTAGAAATTGGTCATCTGACATTCCCCATGATATGTCTCACTCCACAATAGATAGCATACTCCGCCTGCGATATCTACACCTGGAAATACTTCGTTTGAGTTTTCGAAGTCTACGATTTTGTATATATGTTTATCATTTAGCATGTCCTCTCGGAAACCATCGAGTCCTTTGCCGCCTGCAAACCACCTTGATGGCATGATCATGGATATATAGTCTGGATCGAGTCTTTTCGCGATATCTAGGAAGTGATGATATACAGGCTTAGCACTAGCACTCGCTCCACCATCCATAACTTGGTACGGGGGGTTTCATATGATAGCGTTGAATTTCATGGTATCAGAGTTAGAGGATTTCCAGTAGGTTTTTCCTTGACGGACTTTTTCTACGAAGTTGGCAGGCTTCTCAGTGATCTGGTGGATGAGATCTTCGAAGTATCTCGTATTGACTCGTACATCTCGGAATCAGATGAGTGTACGCCGCGTGATACTCTTGGCCATGGGAGTCTTGCAGATGACATATATATTCTCTGTGACGACCTGATCCCATATCTGGAGATGATCCTCAGTCGTCATATCCTCTCTCTCACCCTCGGAGAGGCTATCTATACGAGATCGATAAGTGCTATACGCCATATAGAGTGGATAGACTCACGACTTGGAGTTCATCTCGAGGATACGGGTATCGGTGCCATATACCCGATCTGTCACCTCTCATTGATCTACATATCGCGGGGTTACGAGAGGATTTTTGTACTCTGCATCCCACCATACATACCCTCCGAGACAGTCGCCCATATGCATATTTACCACTCGCCATGGAGTGAGTATGGTTTCTTTATCAGGATTTTTGAATGATCGAAATATCGTAGTGATCCTCTCGATACGCTCCTCTATAGAGAAGTTATCTGCAGCTCGGGCAAGGGTACGAATACGCCTGCCTGCAGCACGGAATACATCTGGCTCATAGTATTTTTTGAATTTTATGAACTCGGCTTTCGTGACTCATTTTGGCATGAACTCTTCCCATGACTGATCATCGATAAGGTTCTCAAAATTTTCTATAGAGATCTCTTTTGCTTCGTCATTCATATCAGCTCCATATATGATGAGGGGCATACGGATAGATATGCCTCGGAGGATAGAGATTGCACTTTCTCGATTTTTCTTTTTCTTATCTTTCTCATCGAGGAGAGATTTTTCCTCTTCGCTGAGTTCTTGTTTTGTCTTTTGCTTCTTCTCTATCGCTTCCAGTTTCGCATATTCTTCCTGGGTGAATCCTTGCATATTCATATCAATATCACCACTTTTCGATATTGATTTTGTAGATCAGATTATAGCTTTGAGATTATCGAAGTCTGTGAGTTCTACATCATCGAGTTTCATAAGGCAATCATTGTAGAGATATTTATCTTCGAATCCATTATTTACCACTCGTTCTACATATATTTTTTTGAGTTGTTCAAGCATGCTCTCAACATTGTAGGGAGTCATACGTGATCCATGTACCGATATGATAGGACAAAAATTGAGAAATTCCCCCATGATCTTGCGATCTTCTGTATCAGTCTTTCATGCTTTGGCGGATATCTTCGCAGCTTCAGCAATGACACGGAGTGTGCGGTCAGGTGCAAAATCAAACACATAGCACTCTTCTTTCACCCTGCCCTGTATAGTCGCAGGAGTCTGCACACGGAATATGGTCTGCATATATCCTGCAGCGGATGTACTACTCGACCCCGATAACATGAGGACTGCTGTCCATGCTGGCACAGATACTCCAGTCGTGAGTCTCCCACATGAGAGGGTGATACTATAGGTAGTTTCTGGTTTGTCACCGATTGCCTTTTGTACCTTCTTTAGGGATTCGTCATTTTCTTCTTCATCTCCATCTCCTGCTACATTGACGATTTTGAATTGTCCGAATACCGGATGAGACTGGAGTAGATTGCTGAGAGCTTTTGCTTCTTTCACGCCTGGAACCATCCAGAGAGAGTGGCGAAAGTTATCACGGTATTCATGTGTCGAGTATGGATAATTACTTTCACTATCATCTCGACAGATAAGGTCAAGAAAAGATGATACATCTTCATTATGAAAAAATTTCCCTCCCCCATCAACACGGAAAAATTCTCGAAAGTTGAATGCAACATCCTCATTGTCATACTTAGGAAGGAGCTTTCAGAGATTGTAGGTATAGATATTGAGTTTCGGGAGTGAGGCGTATGGATTAGGATCACCAAGATGTGTAGTATCCCAGTTCGTTTTTGCTCGTTGTTCCATCACATAGTCCCAAGTATATATCTCTTCTTCTTTTCGATCTTCGAGCAGATTAAATGGTGTCCCTGAGAGATGGAGTATTTTTGTTCCCGATTTTGAGAGCTCTACTATGACATTTTTCCCAAGATCTGTCTGTGTTCATTCATGAGCTTCATCGATGATAATAAGATCCCACGATGTATCAAATATTTCATTATTTTTATCGAAATTCCCACCAACTATTCCTGACCCTCGCAGATCTTGCATAGAAGTGAAGTATACATATTTCGTGAGATTTTTTTTGCATTGTCCCTCAAGGGCTGAAAATTTTTCTCCATTGTTTTTTGATCAATATCGAAAGTTCAAACGATCGTAAAAAATC
>JAYUQR010000069.1:0-4131 GCA_043756665.1 Candidatus Altimarinota bacterium
CGGTCGATGCGGATGGGAGACGGACAGAGATCACGTGTGCGAATTGTGGCTGACATCTCGGTCATGTCTTTCATGGTGAGCGATTCACCGAGACTAATACTCGTCACTGCGTGAACTCACTCTCGATGAAGTTCAGGAAAGAATCTGGTCCGTCATTGCGAGCGAGCGAAGCAATCCAGCAATTTTAAGGAATCCTCTTATACTGGATCTCTTCATGCTTCGCGATGACGAGAAATAAGCAGATGCCCCGTATCTCGGGATGATACAGTAATATTTTCTAATCATTATCATACTATGAATATCCAAAAAGCGTACTTCGGTGGAGGATGCTTCTGGTGTGTCGAGGCGGTATTCGGGAGACTCGAGTGAGTCAGAGAGATTCACTCAGGTTATATGGGCGGGACGACGGAGAATCCGACCTATGAGCAGGTTTCTATGGGAAGAGGGTGACATATCGAGGTGATCGAGGTTATATATGATCATGATATTCTCACCTATGAGACGCTGCTTGCTGTATTCTTCGCGACACATGATCCGACGAGTATAGATCGTCAGGGGGCAGATGCGTGAGTGCAGTATCGGAGTATCATATTCGGTGATGATGCAGATATCAGAGTAGCGAAAGAGTATATAGAAGAGCTCGATGCAGATGGCACTTTCGCTTCATCGATCGTCACTGAGCTCAGGGGACTCTCGCCATTCTATATGGCGGAGGAGTATCATCAGAACTACTACAATGATAATTCTGATAAGCCTTATTGCAGCTACGTGATTGACCCGAAGATCGCGAAACTGAGGGAAAAATTCTCGAAATACCTGAAGAAAGAGATGAAATAAAATTTTTCTTTGTTTCTGAGACTCATGATTCAATTCAAGCGGATAGACTAGGAAAATAGTTACAATTTGATTGTATGAATTAGATATCTCAGAAAAAGAGCAAGAGCAAATAATTGCCTAGGATATCCATATGAGATAGACTCAATATACTATTTCTCTAGATTCGTTTTCTATGAATTTCTTTCGATATCGGGCAGATATATTTCCCATTACACTCTTTCTCTCTCTTTTTCTGTTTGACTTAGGCCTATATTTCTTGGTTGGAAATATTCAGTTCCTCATGATTTATGCAATTATCAGTATTCCTATAAAATGATTTATCGGTGCATGGAACCATCATCACCAACATGTCCAGACGTTTCAAATTCCTCTCTTGAATCGGATCCTTGAAGTGATCTATGGATTCCAGACAGGGATCGTCTGATACGGTTGGGTACTCCACCACAATCTCGGTCATCATATGCACTATCAGGATCAGAAACTCGATGAGTCAGCGTGGAAGTCGTCTCATGGAAAGACATATTCTCTCTGGATGTATACTTGGATCGTAGGCATCACTGCATATACTCGATCGTGGAAGGTGGGGGAGAAATACCCAAAAATACAGCGACATTTCCTCTCTATGATGAGCGTACAATGATTTCTGCTCGTCTGATTACTCGCATATCATCCCCTTGCGGGAACTCTCATATTTCTCCTTCCTATGATCACTGGGCTTTTCCTAGCGGTTTACACGACGTATGATCATCATACCGGTCTCGAAAGTGAGAGTCACTATGAGTCGTCATACAACATCACTTCCCCCTTGTACAATCTGATCACCGGGAACCTGGGTTATCATACCGCACACCATATGAAAGGAAGTCTCCACTGGTCGAAACTCCCTGAATTTCATAGAGAAATAGCTGAGAAGATCGATGAAAAATATTATAAAGGCTATAATCCTTTTCGGTACCAGATGATACAGAAAGTCTAAAAAATCTCTCCATAAATTATTATTTTTCTGCAATGATGATATCATTTGACCCTTCTACATTTGCTAACACCTCAACCCTCAACCCTTCTTTTGAGAAAAATTCTTTTATTTCATTGAATACCCCTCTTCCCATAGTATGTTTCATGGTATTATAGAGTATTTTACCGTTTTGACTGAGATGAGGAATCAGACTCTTAATGAATTTTGAATCTGTAAATTCTTGAGGAATTGTATTTGTAATAAATATATCCACGACAATAAGATCAAAAGTGTCCTTACAAATTTTTAAATAGTCTGATGCATCAGACTCTAGAATACTGATGTTATCGAATTGAATAATCTCAAATTCATTTATTGCAATTGCAATCATTTTTGGATCAATCTCTACCAATTCGATAAATATATTAGATTTGAAATCATCTCTAATTGTTTGAATAATCGAACCACCTCCTAATCCTAACACTAAAACCCTTTCAATTCCATTAGGAAATTTAACTTCAATAAGGCCTTGATGAAGGATTTTTTGAAGTGAACCATATGAATAATTACTGTTTCGTGCATCCAATCTCTTTTTTCCATTGACCATATTGATCTCCAGTGGACCATTGATTTTTGAGTCATATCTTCCTAGCCTGATTGGAAATATATAGCTAAGTATTTTTTTCATAAAATTATAGTTAACGTTTCTTGAGATTTAGAGGTCGGAAATTTGTCATATCACAAATTCTGATAGTGCGTACTCACACAAGCGCCAGCCTCACTCATGATTTTACTTCTTTTCTGGCTATTTTTCTGATTTCTACTTGTTTCACAAGCAAAATTACAGTCATTGTATTCTGAAAATTAATCCTATTGATTTCTCTCATCGAATCAATTCTATCTAGATATATCCATAAATTCCCAAAATACTGGAAAAATATATAAGAACACGTAAAATACTATATATGAAATATATCCTCATCATTTCTCTTTGTCTTCTCACTTCATGTGCCCCAAAAGAAATAGAACCTATAGCCATGGTCTCATCCACGGGGAAGGTCATCCTCGCCCTCGGAGACTCACTCACTATAGGCTATGGACTCCCTGAGTCAGACTCCTATCCGAGTCAGCTCGAAAAAAAGCTCCGAGGGCTCGGATACAACTATCGTCTGCAAAATGCTGGAGTCTCTGGTGATACGACGGCATGACTCCTTGCCCGACTCGACTGGGTTCTCGATGGTGCTAACCCCCCTGATAAGGGGGGATGAGGGGGGTTTGTTCTTGCGATTCTCTGTATCGGAGCCAATGATGCCTTCCAGGGAAAATCGGTTACTGATATCGAGAAGAATCTCCGATCTATCATCGAAAAAATACAGTCGAAAAAAGTTCCGATTCTCCTCGCTGGTATGCGAGCTCCGTTTAATCTGGGAATGGAATACCGGAATCAGTATGATGCTCTATTCGAGAAACTCGCAGAAGAGTATCAACTTTCATTTATGCCATTTTTTCTCGAGGGAGTTGCACTGAAGGCAGATCTCAATCAGGACGATCGTATCCATCCGACTGCCTCTGGATATGCGGTCGTAGTCGGAAATCTCGTGGAGATACTCGAAGATGAGAAACTTATCGAGAAATAATATGAGACATCACTCTATCGACTTCCTCAGAGGACTCTCTGTCACTGGCATGATCCTCTTTCATGCGAACTACCTCCTAGAGCATGTCTTTGATCGAGATATCATCCCATTCGAAGATGGATTTTGGAGTATACTTGGTTTTATAGTTGCAGTTATATTTATCACTCTTGCATGAGTCGTATCCGTGCTATCGAGTGAAGGTAAGTCGATGAGAGATAGAGTTCGCAAGACCCTTAAGCGCACGTTCATTCTCAGCCTCCTCGCCCTCACGATTTCCCTCTTCTCGTATACGCTCATCCCCGAACAGGGGATCAGCTGGGGCATCCTCCACTTTCTCGCACTTGCGAGTCTCCTCGGTATCCTCTCCGTTCGTGGAGGATATATCAATCTCCTTATCGGTGTATGATTTCTCACACTTCCGCATCTCTCCCTTCCGACGTACCACTCTATCCTCCTCATCCCTCTCGGATTTCCACCATGAGACTACTACTCTGCCGACTACTATCCACTCATCCCGTGGCTCGGGTACTATCTCATCGGGCAAGGGATAGGATATCTCATATCGAAGTATAGTCTCCTCTCCTCTCTCGATTCATATACCCCTCGATCGTCCATCCTGCACTTCCTCGGTCGGTACGCACTCGTGGCCTATATGGTGCATGTTCCGATACTGTATGGGATCTTTTTATTTCTTTTTAGCTT
>JAYUQR010000070.1:0-4117 GCA_043756665.1 Candidatus Altimarinota bacterium
GCTTCTTTCTCCCTCGCGATTCGAGCATTCTCTTCCGCGAGAGTCGCATCGATGGAGTTCAGTGTCTTCTCGATCCGATCGAAATTCGGACGATAGTTATTCGCTTCCGTGAATTTCGAGAACTCTGACTGGATATTATGCACATAGGGTTCGAGTCTCTTCCCGATCAGTGGGAGATCGATGATCGTCGAGAGGAGCCACCCGATCAGTGCGATCACGATGGTCGCACCGACGAGCGCCCCGAATCCACGGGCAATACCAGCGACGAAATTGGGCCAGAGCATCTTCCAGGGTGACCTGATATATTCCATGAATTCATCGAGACCGATAGATTCGATCGCATCGATAAGTCACTCGATTTTTTCGATTCGGTACTCTGCCATCGCCTCGATCGTATCTTCTTTTTTCGTGCGCATCTTTTTGATCTGCGTTTTTTCTGTAACGGACTTTTCCATAGGTGATTGATGAGAATAATTCAAAGTGTAGTGAAAAATCCTACTCCTGCAACTCCATATCACTTTTTACCCTCGAGCAAGAGAATATTATTGCAAAATATATAATTCTTTATACTATAGAGCTAATCTATAGAATCAACTTCTCTTTATCTCTAAATTTTTCTCGTGGACCCAATCTCGATACTGATATTTATCTTGTTGATCTTTCTCTCAGCATTTTTCTCTGGAACTGAGATAGCCTTCCTGAACACATCGAAACATGCAGTCCAGTGATTTATCCGCGAGAAACGATGGTGAGCAAAATCACTCGAAATCGTGAAGAAAGATATGGATAAGCTCCTCATCACGGTAATGATCGGGAATAATCTCGTGAATGTCGCAGCATCAGCTCTCGGAACGATAGCGAGTATCTCTCTCGCAAAATCACTCGCCCTCCCAGATGAATATGGGATATTTATCGCGACAGCTGTCGTCACGATGATTATTCTCTTGTTTTGAGATATCACACCAAAAACGATTTTTGCTCGATTCAGCAGTCCAATCAGTCTCTTCGTGGCGCCAATTTATCGTGTTCTTATTCCTCTTTTTTCGCCTCTCGGATACTTTCTCAATCTCTTCGTGAAGTTCGTCGCAAAACTCATCGGAGCAGAAAACTATGTGAGTCGAATCAGTTATGCGGAAGTCGAGGCATTTATCGATATGTCACATGAAGAAGGTGAGGTCGAGGCAGATGAACGACGGCAGATAAAAAACCTCCTCTCTCTCTCAGAGATAGACGCAGAATCTGTCATGACTCCACGAGTCCATGTCGAGTTCGTCGATATCGATATGACGGTCGATCAGGTCTGTGAAGTATTCATGAACTCTTCTCACTCGAGACTCCCGATCTGTGGAGAGACGACCGATGATGTGGACTATGTGATCACGTTTCGAGAAGCGTTTAAGCTCCAGAGAGAAAAGCATGGTTCCGCTCGAATCCGCGATCTCGAACTCGAAAAAATCATGAAAGTTCCGGTCACTCAACCCCTCGATGATCTCTTCGAAAAATTCCAAAAATCTCGTCGTCATATCGCGCTCGTCGTCGATGAACATGGAGGTACTGCTGGAGTCGTGACGATGGAGGACGTCCTCGAAGAGGTATTTGGTGATATCAAGGACGAAAAAGATAAGGAAGAAATCTACATGAAACGCCGTCCAAATGGGATGATCGAAGTCGTCGGTACCGTCCTCATGGATGATATCCTCGAAGAGTTCAACCTCTCCCCCGAAGATGTCGGAATGGATGAGGAATATATCGGGGAACCGATTTCGTATGTGATCATGGCTCGGGAGGAAGCATTCCCACAGGTCGGTACAGAGATCCTCTTCGATACAGGAGAAGTGCAACTCATCCTTCGAGTACTCTCTGTCGATGATAACGTGATCGGGAAAGTCGAGTGTGAAAAAAGATAACACCGCTGCTGCAGTGTTATGATATTGATCCGATAATTTATTGGGGATTATTTTTTACCAGATATCAGCTCAGACCGATACTGAGAGAGTTTCTTTTGAACTCAGCTCAGGTTATTCTCTCCTCATTTCTCACGTATACGAGAGCCGATAAAGTTGATGATGATATCATATGAGAGGATTCTTCCGATTCGAGAGGGATTTTTCTCGATCTCTGTTCGGATATTTCCTACAGTCTTTGAGATACCATCTGTAATGATACTTTTTTCGATCAGATCGACTGTCTGAGTTCTACTAAAAAAGGAAAGTACTATTTTTTTCGGAAGTGGATTTTTAGTAGTTCCCGTTTTTGTCTCAGTAGATGACATACTCGACTTCGGAGTTGGATAGAGGTACTTCGTGGAAAATGATTCATATAGGGTACTTGTCGCTCCTCCAGGACCACTTATGGAGCCATTCCCTCATGAGGACCCTCCCCCACTTGAGATGACCGGTGGCGGTACCGGTGCACCGAGAGCAAAGGCGGAGAACTGACTCGTCGTGAAGGTACAGAGATTATTTGTGATCGTGCAAGTAGCAATATAGGAAAATATCTGTCATATACTCTGTGCACGATAAACTCGTACAGTTGATCCACTCTGCGCCGTGACTGGAAGTATAATCGTCGCGAGCTGACCAGAGAGGATGAGTGATGTAGTATCATTACCTATCAGTTCTATACGACTCGCTGTGAGTATTCCCTCTGTCGAATTTATGA
This sequence comes from Candidatus Altimarinota bacterium, assembly GCA_043756665.1. Taxonomy (GTDB): domain Bacteria; phylum Patescibacteriota; class Gracilibacteria; order BD1-5; family UBA2023; genus STC-74. The sequence goes on from JAYUQR010000070.1 coordinate 2,662, forward strand.
TATTCGAACCTGTATGCATACGTGGAATGAGGAGAACACCATCCCATGATCCCGATGCTGATATGCGGAGATTGTGGGTCGGGATTTCGACACGAGCATTTGTTCCTGAATTTGTCAGGATAATCTTTCCTGAAGCCGTCCCACCGGAGAATACTGCACCCGTCGTCGTCGAGTTTCCGAGATAGACATTCCCCGTACTGGTAAGTGATCATGTGAGAATACTCGGAACGAGTTTCGGAGTGCGGAACATCATCGTTACACCTGTTTGATCACAGACGATCTGTGTACATACATCGATATGATAATAATATGTTGTATCTGAATTGAGGCCTGATACACTCCAGAGCTCATTGACACCATTCTGTGACTCTCTCGTTCCGTTGAAGTAGGTGTTTCTCTGAGTAGTATAGGCCGGCGCGAGGCTAGTCACACAAGCAGTTATCTTATAGAGTTCACCGCGAGATACTCCTGCAGTTGGGTAGAACTTAGTGCTATTATAGTAGTCACACCCGAGTGCATGTATCTGATTGATATAGAGAAGCGTGTTACTATCGACACTGGACGTATCAGTGTATCATGCTGGGATCGTACTTCCTGTATAGCCAAGTGTCTTGAGAATGATCCTCACCCCTTCGGCACGATCGATGCTACTATCAGGATTGAAATAGAGTGAGCCTGTAGAGAAGATACCGCGTCGAGCGAGATTCTCGATATATCCACACTGGTCACTGAGGGCGCCAGTAACATCGAGAAAAATAGTACCTGTACATCCAGAGCCACTATATCCACCTATTTTTCCGAGAAATTTCGCAACCTCTCATCGAAGTGGGGTATCATAGAGATGGTATTCATTCTCTTTCTCGACTCTCGGTATGATATCTGACTGAGCCAATCGATCTGCATAGTCAGCATCGGGATTTGGCGACATTATCTCTTTATTATTCGCGACCGAGAGATATGTAGAGAGTGACTCTTTGCTCTTTTCGAGCGCTATACGGATTCAGGATTCTCCAGAAATCGTATGTGAATACTTGATGATTTTCGGTATTTCAAGTGATTGGAGCATACTGAGAATATTGAGCCGATTTGGGATCATGAGTTTGCCATCGAGACTGGAGAGATACTCTCCCGTATAGAGAATCGAGTTTCTGATATTCCAGAGACTCGTATCAGGTCGAAAGCTCATCGCGAGTGCCGCCGCACCAGCGACATGAGGAGAAGCCATCGAAGTTCCGTCGAGGTATTCATAACCATCAGCGTATTCTCCGGTCGTGAGCGTCATAGGAGTATCGATAAAACATCCATAATATGACTGTCCATTCTCCGTATCGTCGATGCCATCACTGTGCCATCGCACGCGGATACTGAGTGGTCCATTTCCGACTCAAAAGTCCGCGAGTCCGAAATCCATTTTCACATATGCACCCGTGTGTCCATCGATATATAGAGGATCGAG
>JAYUQR010000071.1:0-4100 GCA_043756665.1 Candidatus Altimarinota bacterium
GCTACCTCTACTCCTGCTGTTATAGCAGAGGACTGTGCGAATGCCGCATAACTCGAGTCATCAGTGCCATTCACTACCCCGGTAAATCTATAGCTATCAGCAACCTCATCAGTTGTGAGATTGTTGATATATGTTGAGGCACTCGATATGTTCTGGAGTCCACCATTGGTAGAGCGAATGGTGATAGCAGAACCATTGACTGCATTTGTTCCGACTTCGAGACTGACACTTCCAGAGTTATATCCAGCGCTTGTGAGTGTACCGAGATTAATCTCCCCACTTCCACTGATAACCATATCGAGTACGGGAACTACTCGAGCCTTTATTACAAGTCCATTGACGACACCAGTTGCTGATCCTGGGAAGTTATCATCCCAAACCACACTACTCGTGAGTGCGCCACTTCCGACAACTGAACCAGTACCGATATTGGTCGCTGCATATGATGAAACCGAGATCATCATACCTGCTGCGAGTGCTCCAGAAAGGAGCTTTTTAGAAATAGAGTGCATATGTGTATTTGTTATAGGATATTATGCTCACGTATAATAACATATATAAATATACTTGTCAAACTTTTAAAATAAATATTCTAAAATGTAAATACCCTCAACTTTGAGGATATTGAGAGAATACATGTATCTCACCTATATAAGGATACCTCAGGCTCATCAGTATCCTAAGGAATATAGATGATAGAGAAGTGGTAGTTCATCTATATAATAGTATCGACAACTTTTCGCTGGAGATCTTTAGTGATATCTTTGAGCGAAGTTTCCCCATTTATATAGATCACTTTTGAGGTTTTTACCTCAAAAACATTCTTATAGGTATCGATGATCGATCATTGTGTTTTTCGTACGAAGGCTTTTTTATCATTTCGAGTCATCTTTTTCCCTTCTGCAGAGTAGACAAGGTTGTTGATAAAATCGAGTGCTAAGAGGGTTCATTCGGAACGCTTTCCATTTTTTGTGAGTGACTTATTTCATTTCAGTGCGCGTTTTTGGAGACGCTTGAGGGATTCTTCGAGTCCGACAGTGATCTCTATAGTAAGAGCCTTATCGAAGAGTTCCTTATAGATACTATTTCTCCACCAGAGGAGTCATTTCTTGAGTTGTTCGAGATTCATCCCGATCATGAGTCCACGGACAATGAGGGTCTCCATGCCACGATCCATGATAACAATATGATTTTTTTTCAGTGCGGGTATCACTTCCCTCTCTATACGGTAGAGGAGATCAGCTGCCTGAAAAAAGAGATTTGTTTCGGGAAGTATTCGTTCATCAGTTTTCTGAAGGGCTTCATTTCCTTTCAGAAAATCTCAGATAATTGGCGCACTTTTCCATTCTGAAACAGTAACAGTATGTCCTTCCTTTTCCAGAAGTTTTTTGAGAATTTTTATTTCTGTTGTTTTTCCTGATCCATCAGGGCCCTCGAATATAATGAGGGTTCCAGGAAGGGCATGACAGTTACTGATATTTGGTCGCATAAAGTATAGGGGGAAGTAGAGAGGGAAATCTGAATATTATTTTTTTTCTGAATAGTGTGTGCCCATGAGGCGAACATCGTATTTCTTCTCGAAGTACTCGGCAATCTTATCGACGAAGAGGGGAGTGGTCTTATAGACTGGGGCAGTTCCATCGATCACATGCATACCATTTTGTTCGGCGAGGATATCATATCATTCGATGACCTTCGTCTGGAAGCGCTTAAAGCTCTCGATAATGTTATCAGAATATCGAACATCCATCCCTGCTTCATAATGTTTCAGAGGATTTCTCCCGATAGCTCGTTGCGCTGCGATCTCCACAGAAATACGGAAATAGAAAGCGAGGTCAGGAACAGGAAAGAATGAGTCATAGAATGGCTTCAGATGATCCATCTTCAGTCCACGAGCATATCCACGAGCGAGGGCCGTATACATATACCGATCACAGAGGACGATCATACCAGCACGGAGGGCTCATCGCATTTCTGTCAGGTAGCGTTCGATAAAATCAGATGCATAGATCGTATCGAATACCGCAGCAGGCATATGAAGATCAGTTTTCTTGAGCTTTTTCTGCATCTCATGGATCTTTGGCGATGAGTTCCAGATGCTATGAACACAGAAAAATCCATTCGACTCGAGAAGATTTTTCGCGATGAGCAGTTGTGTCGATTTTCCTGATCCGTCGGATCACTCTACGATAATCAGTGTTCCTGGACGTTCATCGGTCGAAAAGAAAATTTCCTTTTTTTTATTTTCGAGTGGTGAAAGTACTTCTTCTTTTTTTTTCGTTGCCGAGGTTTTTTTTGTGGAGGGGTTCATAGTATTTTTAGCAGGTAGGATATAATTTCATTATAGAAAAATCGCCGAGAGAGTCAATGCTACAAATATATTTTGACTAGCACTTTTTCATAAAGGTGTTATTGATACATAATTGTATACAATTATAATCCTCTTACAATCAGTATTTCTCTAGTTATATACTTGTATAAAAGCTATACTGCAGTAAGTATATTTTCTGTATTCCTACAGAGAAAAACTCGATCGAGAATATTTCGGGGATTCTCATGTACCTGATAGATATGGATGAGGGATGTTTCTATAGAAATGATTAGGTCATTGTCTGCATATCTGAGAGACTCCCTGAGTATTGCGATGGCAGTAGACTGATCATATTTTTCTGTATATAGGTATCGGATTAATCCATCGGTATCTCACTGAAAATAGTTCACTACATGATCATGGAGATCTTGCGGAATCATAAAAGCATTTTTTTGTCGAAAGAGATTGATCGTACGGGAGTGAATCGTTTCGAGTAACTTCTCTGGATTTTTTACTCATAGAAGTATGATGGTATATTCTGGTGGATCTTCGAAGACCTTGAGACAGGCATTCATCGCCTCTGGAGTGGCATCATCAAAATCTCTCAAGATATACAGAGCCTTTCCAGAATAGGGCTGGAGAGAAACCTCCTCGATAAATCTGCGAATATCAGTGACACTCATATGCTTTTTCTCCTCTAACTTCTCGTAAATAAAGACGCTCTCCAGTAAGAGTTCTTTGCATGCATCGAGATCTGAAATATGAGTATTCGTGAAAGCCGTTATACACTCAAGTATCCCATCTTCATCCAGGATAAGTGGTATGGTGGATCATTTTCGATGAAATGTAGAAATATAATATGATAGCATAATTCTCGAGAGGTAATTTTCGGTAGGGTAGAGTAAATTTCGTTCGGGAAGAGTAAAAATTGTATTTCTCTGATTTTCTCTATAATTATGAGAATTGCAAATAATCTATGCGTTCTCGAACACTTGCCAGCATCATCCTCATTCTCCTTCTCATTATTCCAGGTATATTTTATTGGTATTTTTTCCATACCAATGCGAGTTCTATTACCTTCCAATTCCCCGCTACAGGACAAGAATATAATCTCCTCCTCGAAGGCACGCTCGAATATAGCTATCTTCCACTCGCTGATAAGATGCTTATTTTTCGTGAAAGATGTAAAGATACATGTACGCTAACCGTTCCTCCTTCGAACTATACTCTCACTATTACTTCAGTATGAATAGAAGATATACGAGACGTCATACGTATCGACTTCTCAACAAAACAGGTCTATCCTGTACAGGTAAATAAGAAATTTAATTATTCGAGTTATACTCTAGAGCCAGCTGATACCATCCTCGAACAGTCTCTTCTGGATAATGCAAATACTCATTTTTGATGAAAATACTGACACATAGGAACAACATCGAGTTGAGACTATCTCACACTGAGAGAGGTAGGAGATATCTCTAGTATAGGAATAACAACGGTTGAGTGATTTCAGTCTATCCAACAACTCCCATTTTTTCCGATGAACATATGACTTGATTCTAGTCGTCGATATATCATCATTGATCGATCTGAGGATGACCGATTTATCAGTTCTATTGACGGAAATGATACGATAGTGTTTCCTATCGATGGAACGATCAATATCATAGACTCTGACAGATCCAGCTGGAAAGTACAGACTGATCATGGAGTCTATACGCATGAGTGATGAAGGTGGAAAAAAAATCCACGATTTACTGACTATATCGATATTTCCGATACGCTCAGG
>JAYUQR010000072.1:0-11682 GCA_043756665.1 Candidatus Altimarinota bacterium
GAGAAAGCATAGGATGCGATGCGTGGTCGAAAATGGAATAACGGAATCGATTCCTCTACAGAGTGATTCGAATCCTCCATTATAACTCCCATCGATAATTACAGAGTCTCATTTTCCACGCAGAAGTGCAGAACGACCTGGCTCAGGGATAAATTCCCATGAACACTCAGAAATCTTATTTGGATCGAGTGAGAGGATTTCCGCAATCCCATACACTGGGAGAACATTTTCTACTTGGTACGCTCAAAATGCAGGAATGTGAATATGATACATATTCTTTTTCAGCGATATATCGGCACTCACACCAGTGACTGTCATATGCATGTGTGACGCATCAATATCAGACATTCCTCCCATGCTGTAGAAAAAAGCATCTCGATCTATAAATTGTCTCAACCCCTCATAGGCAATGATATATTTTGCTCATTGAAGGAGTTGGAGTTTTTCCGATCGGTACCGTTCAAGTGTTCAGAATTGTTCGAGATGATTCTCATTCACAGGAGAGATGATGGCTATATCTGGTACGGCAATAGAGAGGAGAAATGCCATTTCCCCCGGATGATCTATGCCATACTCGAGAATGAGGTATTTTGGGTACGATCAGAAACATCGAGTGATCGCACGCAAGAATATATAGAGCCAGAGGAATGGATTTTTTCCTCCGGTCTGTACTCAGATTATAGAAAGTGGCAGGCCGAACTCTCCATTATAATGGTATGATGAGATCATGACATTCGCGCTTCCATACTCATGTACGAGAAATTTTGCTATATGAGAACTGATCGTCGTTTTCCCTACAGTCCCAGTAACACCTATGATATATGGTTTTTGGATATGTATAATCAGTCGTGCAACCGTGCTGAGAAAAAAGAGAAAAATAGACTGCATAATAGAGATTTCGGAAAATAGTAGAGAAAAAACATGGGAAATCAAGAAAAAAAAATAGAATAGGGACCAAACTTTTATTTGCAATACGGGGAAAGATCGATACAATTCGACCGTACTTTCTACTATCATCCCTATGGCACAAATTACCAGAAATGACTTTACTTTTACTATTTTAGATGAAATACATGTAAAGTATGGAGAGCTTGTGGAACTCGTCCTTGGAAGCGAATCAATAGATAACAACGAAAAACAATATTGGTTCGATATTATGCCATCGATGACCGATGAGCAAATCGATAGACTCTTTAACATACTGATGACGGAACGTCACCAACTCGAAGAATTGAACGTAAAATACCAAGAAGAGATAAAAACTCTCAATGAGAAACATCTCATACAATGGCAAAGCCTCCAATCACAAAAGGCAAAAGAAAAAATACAAGCAGCTGAAAAAACAGATACCTCAAAACAAGATGCTCATAATGCCCTTGATATGCTTGATTCGATCTAATATTTATTGCATTACTTGTTTATTACGTGTCTTTATCTCCATCCATTGACATTATTCGACACATTGATCCAACAGGAACTCATATTGTTCGATCCCATATCCTCCATCCACATGCAGATATCACTATATTATGCATAGTACTGGCCGATAAAGAGAATGTAGTAAGTGTCCTCGAGGATCATATGCTCGAAACAATATCCTCCACAGGATGGAATCATGGAGAAGAAGAGTCGGATTTTACTTTCGTCACGGAGAAATATAATCACTTTCAACGAAATCTCGCAGAGTCTGATGTTAGAAATACTAGTGCATTGTTCGCAGTTCTCGTAGAGGATACGCTCATGATATCCGTCGTAGGGAGTATGTGTGCAACACTACGAGAAAAGAATGGAGAGATGAGTATAATAGCAGAAAATGATCAATCGACCTCAGAATTTACCTCCATTTCACATGGAAAAATTCCTGTTTGAAGTCAGATATTTTTTAGTTCTCAGCCTCTTTCTTCATTTTTATCAGATGATTGCCTCGATGAATGTTCGAGTCTGAGTCATGGATCATTTGAGGAGACACTTGAGTGAATTCTCCAGCGAGAAACTCATGAAACCATACATATTATTCGACTCAAAAGTAATGATACTCCCCCAAAGAAAAAATCTGAATATAAAGAAAAGAGGAATGCTGTGAGTCAACAAGTGGATATCGCTCGTGGTTTCATATCGACTCTCTACGGTCAAATACCCAAGAATCAGAAACTCGATATATTTTTCTCTAGGATACAGCAGTTTTTTTGAAAAAGATCGAGGATGATGCTTATGCTCTTTTTGGTAACAGGATGAATTCTCTTCTTTTGACTGATCTATATTCTTATATGAGCGATATTCACTACCGTCAGCGTACCCCAATCAGATATAAAAAGTCAGATCCTCGCAGCACAAACACTCATCGAATCGAGCCAAAAACTCACATCGAATTCACAAGCTTTCAATGCCAATATAAAAGAGGCTGAAAATATACTGTTTAAGATTCGTGACAAACAGGAATACCTCAAAGATACACAGGAGCTCTTGCAGAGAATAGAGGCGATGAAAAAGGAGATGTACGATATACAGTCTATTGATCTCAAAAAGAAAGAAAGTATTATCAAGTTTAATCCTATTGATATCTCCCCTATTTGACTCTTCGAATATGGAAAAAAATTGAATCTCATAGGGAAAAATTCATCGATTCTCTGATATATTCGGTGAAATCCCCTGACTCCCATATCCCCATATCCCCCATGAGAAGAGGCTCTTAGCGTGGATATAACTGAAGACGGGAACTTTTATTTTCTCACGAAAAATAATCGAGTCCTCTCGACAAAACGAAATGAAATCACCTATGTAAATGTAACAGGACAAGACACTTGGGAAAATGCGACAAAATTACGATCCTTTAATAATAATATCTATCTTATCGATGAACTCTGAGGTCAAATATTCAAGCATAAGCCAGGATTAAATGGATTTTCCCAAAAGTCTGAAGTCCTTCCGAAAAGCCTTTCAGGAATCCTCGATGTTGGAATAGATGGCGGATTCTATATAGTTACCGATGAGCCAAAAATTGTACGGATAATATCGAAAGAATGATCGACAGAAAGTGGTATAATGCTCAATAAAATACCTGGAGAGTTCTTATTGGGACAATCCAAAAATACCCAAATAGTTGTGCGCCAAAATCTGAATTTTATCTATCTCCTCAGTGGAGATAGAATATGGATTTTTGAACCTGACTCAAAAAGATTTCAAGATGTTCATGCATGGAACTATATAGCACAATTAGAGATTTCCACTGATGAATCCATTCGGAGCATATCTGTTCCGCGAGATGGCTTTATCTATATAGTAACGAATCTCGGCGTGTATGATGTCCCTTTTGATTTTATTGATAAAAATATTATCTTAAAAAATTAGTATGTATCGGACACAATGAGTGATTCTCTATAAGCAGAAAATTCGGGATAATCAAAACCGTATCATCATATTTACACGTGAATTTTGAAAAGTAACCTGTTGGAGTAAAAAAACAATTCAGTCTGATATTGGGAGTATTGCCTCTATCCTTATAGATAGAAAAAATGGCATGAACATGCTCCATAGTATCGAAACAATAAGCTCACTCGAAAGTATTTTTTCGACCTACGATGAGATCATCACATTTCTATCAGTAATAACCTCACTCTACACGTTACTTCCAGAATCTATGGAACATCGATCTATTTATGATGACATGATAAGATCGATCGAGGTATTTACGAGAACGATATGAGATCACTCTCACACAGAAGAGGTGAGAGTATGAATTATTCAATTTTTCATACTCTTACATATACGGATACTGAAAAAACTCTGATTTCTTCGGGATGAACTTTTCCATATATCCGATGTGCTCCGATATATCTATATCCAGATCGATATAAAAAATATTCATCAAATTTCTCTAGGAAAGAATCTTCCTGATCATTGTTTAGGAAAATTGAGAGAAATAATAGTACATACACTGCATTCATTTCATTACTGAACTTAAAATATGCCGACCTTTTATATCCTTCTCTTTATCCTTGGGTGAGTCTTTTGAAGTTTTTCTAGCGTCCTCATCGAACGATGGAAGAGTGGAAAATGAGGAATCATGTTCTGAAGGAGTGAATGTCCGAAGTGTCATCATATTCTTTGAGTGCATGAACTCATTCCATTAGTATCATACATTTTTCAGCGATGAAGGTGTTCCAATTGTACATCTGAGATTTCATTATTCTATCCATTTGCAGAAATCTTCTTTGGACTCCTCTTTACCATAATGGGATATATAAGCATCAGTTTCTGAAATGACCCGGTTTCCTGAGAAACATGAGTTTTTCTCCTTCTCGGATTCATAACGGGTATATATATGCTCTATGATATACGGTACATGGAAATTCCTGATCAGATAATGGTTCCATCTATAGTCTGATATATCATACTTCTCTTACTCTGAAGTAATTTTAGAGAGTATCTGTTCGACAGTTCGACCTATCATGATTACCAATCCCTTATTCTCGATCATTTCTATGCAGCCGTCATGATCTACTCTTTTTTTTATCTCCAGATACTGATTCCGAGTGCTTTTTTCCTCCTGAAAAGAAAAAAAATGAAACAATTTATAGAAATCCTCTACTCATACTTTCTTTTCCCCATAGAACTTATTTTTTCTTTTTTTATAAGAAAAAATACTCTCGATCCTGAGCCCGAGCCAGAAGAAGAAATTCCTGTTTGGATATGAGCATGAGATTTACGAGTAGCTATTTTTATATGATTGACCCTCTGAGGTATTCATACGCTCAGTACGCTATTTTTCGCCTACATAATAGGATCAATTGTCGGCTGATTTTTATTGTTCCAAAATAAGTCAAATCATCCGACAAGAAATCATCAAATACCATTTTGACCATTTCTCTGAATAGGATGGATACTCTCACTCATATTCTACACGAGAATATTAAATTTCTTTTAGTCAAATCATTTTTTCCTGTCATATCTTGTTTTGTCTCGACAGAAACAAAAAGAAACATATAATTCGAAAGCTCCATAGTGTATTTATGGAGTATTTTATACCATCTAATATATCATACACATGGACGAACAAAAGATAAAGGCACTCCGAGACCTCATACACTCAGCACAAAATTCAATCCATTCAGCCAAAAAGATATTAAACGCCCTCCTCGGAGATGAGACTCCTGATGCTCTCGATCTCGATACGACAGGACTCACTTCCTATTCATCCGGGGATGACCATATCGTCGAGTGAGTCTTCACTGGTGAGTCTATGCTCTGATCTGACGGCAATATCTACCCAGTACCTCAAAATTACGCTTCGAAATCCCTCCTGGTTCAGGGAAGCAAACTCAAGGCACTGATCCATCCAAGTGGAAAAATAGTCTACAAGATCATTGGCGAGATTCCTTTCGAAAGCAAAATCGGAATTATCACAAAAAATGGAGAAAAATATCAAGTCACGACCGATACACGAGCGTATAATGTGCTCCTTGCGGCCATCACCTTTCATCACTGTGATGTCGGAGATACCGTGAGTATACGTGTACCAGAATGAAAAGATGCAACATATTCAGTGATAGAATCAGTCCTCCCGAAAAACTAACTTTCCCCATTACTCTCCACATTCCCCTATTATGAGAACTACTCCCCATACTCGTGCATCTCGCAGTGAAAATTGAATCCCATGGATGTGGATCATCATCATAATGGTTGTCTTGTGAGTAATATTTCTGAACTCTTTCTTTTCTGGAAAAACAGATTCGAGCACAACTGGAGCATTTTTGCTCGTAGAGCCAGGATCCGGTAGTGAGGTATTCATAAAAACCTCAAATAGCTCATCGAAACAAATTTCTGAAACAGAAAAACTCTATACAACAGACACCTCTCTCTCCATTGCGAGTGGATTTGCTCATATTTCTTCCACATATTTAGATGGATACCTCGATAAATCTACCGAACTCTCCTATAAGGGGCAAACACCAGAAGGTGAAGCGCTCGAGTTTACACGATGAAGGCTCTGGATAGAATCTCATGGGAATAATACCCTTATCATGAAGAATATAGAAGTCCTCGTGAAAGATTGAGATATTGTTATGCTTGAGCAACCAAATCAAATTTTTAGCACACTCTATGTTCTCAAGGGAAATATATCAATTTCAGCAGGATGAATCAGTTCCCAGATCCCATCAGGAAAGAAGATCATGGTCTCAAAATCAGATCTCGCAAATCCATGAATCACGCTCGATAAACTTACCGGAACCATAGATGATTCTCTGAAACAAAATCCACTCTTTATACTCAGAAATGGCGGAGCTCTCCTTCTTTCCAATACAGGGACAGGCGTATCGACAAGTACTGGTGAGTCCATGATTCAAAATAATACTTCAGGGTCAATAATACAAGCAGGATCAAGAAAATACATAGAAATTACTTCTCCGATCGATCAGTCTGAGATGAGTAAAGCTACTATTGATATTTTTGGAAAAATTCTTTCGAATGAAGTAAAACGCGTCACACTGAATGACATTGATGCCATAGTGAGTCCAGTTGATGAATCATTCACCCTCAAATGAATCCAGATTACAAATGACATTATGAATATTGTCTACAAAGCATACTCCAAGGATGCAATATTATTAGAACGCTGAGTACTCACGCTCTATCCGAAAAATAGACAATGATGAGTCGATAAACTCACTCCAAATAATTTTCCCATCAATGATAAAGACTACCGCGTCCTTTCCCCGAGTGAAAATCCCTTTATTACGACAGATACGAGTGTAACCGTGAGCGGTATCGTCCCAAAAAATACAGTTCAATATATTCTCGTGAATAATTACCGACTCAAAAAATTTGTTCCATTCTCGAGTAGTTGGTATTACTATGCAAATATGGACTACGATACCATGAAGGATGGGATCAATCTCTATGAGATATGATTCTATGGTTCGAGTAACCAGCTCCTCTCGACCCAATTATTTACTGTTGTAAAAGAAGGGAAAGGTCCTGTTTCTGGGGAAATGATTCAATAAACATAAAACAATTCGTCGAAATGCCATATTTACATTCATTTTTACAGACTCTCAGAATAACGACACGGTGAGCTACGATGGTCGAACTTCTCGTTGTTCTTGCGATTATGGGAATGGGAATAGCGTGACTTCTCGAGACTATCGGTTCTGGTATCTATTTTGCAAAAGATACAGAAAATAATATTAAGGCCATCAATCTTGCACGCGAATGAATAGAGGGTATGACTAATATACGTGATACCAATTGGCTCCGATTTTCTTGAGATCGACAAAACTGTTGGCGAACACAAGACTATAACGGTGGGTGCATCAATCAACCTGCCTTTTGATGACAGGTCATGTCTGGATCCTACACACTCCACACGAGAAATGGGGCATGGTACCTCTCCTGAGCGACTACTATCGATTTTCTCGCGAGCTGGAACACCTATAAGCCTGAGTATAGAGTCGGACTCGATGATACTGGTTTCTATACTCAGACCGGAATCAATCTGAATAGTTCATGTACCTGACTGACTCAGACTGGATGCCTGACACTCTTCACGAGAGAGATAAATCTGAATGTGTATAATACTGGGTCAATGCGTGTCCAGAGTATCGTGCGATGGCGAGAAAAACGCGATAGGAGTGTCATACTCGAAACTACTCTCACGAACTGGAAATCAAAGTTCTAAATATTTGCCAACAGAAAAATAATATGTTATGATGCAAAGGAATACACATATAAATTCCAATGCTTATGCATCAATATTCTCAATGGCTCTCTCGATCTGTTATCGTGATATGGGTAGGAAATTGCTTCCTGGCGAGCCTCATAGCCATTAAAGAAGTATGGATTCCCTATATGGATGCTGGCTGAGGTGCCTACCAGAATATTATCAGTGATCCTTTCGATGGTACTACTATGCCTATTGCCTATATTCCCGACTGGACTAAGAGTCAAAATCAGGATAAAACAAAACACTTCGAGGAAATATCTATCAGTGAATATCTCCCAATTCCCCTCTATGATGCCCTATCGTTACGTGATATTTCAGGCACGTCGAAGGCATCAATACTCTTGCACTATACATATTTTACCACCTATATGGGAAGCTATCGGCTCAACTATAAGGAAAATGATGGCAGTCATAATGCTGTTGATATTCGTGCACCTATAGGCACTCCTGTCCTGTCTATAGCAAATGGTGTTATCCTCCGAACGAATGAGGCTGATGCAACGGGAAATAAGTATGTCGTCATCCGTCATGACGGAGTTCCGCTCGATGGAACCAAGAAATCTCTCTATTCTTCCTACTTGCACCTTTCTGAGATCCTCGTAACGGAATGAACAAAAATACGAAAAGGGGAGATGATATGACGTGTCGGAATGACTGGGATAGCCACCACTCCACATTTGCATATACAGATAGACACGGGGGATGCTCCGTTCCATCCATATTGGCCATTCTCTACGAGTGATTCTCGTACGGCATGACTCTGATTCTACGATTCAGTGAATGCTGGCCTCGGAAAAGATAAAGCACTCCTCTATTCCATACATCCGATGAACTTTATTAATACTTATTTATGAGGAAATATAGGGGAAGCTTTTTCGAGTGCTCCCTCAAAAGTAGATAAGAACATCACCCCTCTATCTACAGATAGTCCAAAAGAAGAAACCGTCATAGCATCATATCTCTCTATAGCTCCTGAAAATTGTTCAAAAAAAAGATATTCTGATGTAGCTGAAAAGGGGCAACTCTGAAAGATACTCTATCCACTGATCGATAAAAAATGTCTGTTTCAGGAAAATAGTTGAACTTTTGGTCCGAAAAATACCGTAACGAGGAAAGATGCAATTGTCACTCTTATGAGATACTATGGGGTAGAACCAGCGAATGGTACGAGTCATTTTCTCGATATACAGATCGGGGATGTATTTCAGTGATATTCACTCGTCGCATACAGACGAGGTATTCTCGATGGCAACTATGCCTACCCTGAGAGACTTATTACCAAATGAGAATTTATAGATCTCCTCGTAAAAATTGCTCGTCCAGAGAAAAATCCATCACAGATTCGAGTGTACAGTGATGTCGATGGCATGAATCTCTATTACCAAAGTGCTCAAGATTATGCACTCATGACTCGTACTCGATGAGGAAAGCTCTATACAAACTCACTTCTCAGTCGGAGTAGTATGGTACAAATACTCTCCTGACTTTCTCAAAAAAAATAGATTTTTCCCAGAAAATCCATAGAGTATACCCATAATTCACTCATCATGTCGCTCAGGAAAATCATATTTATCACGATCGCACTATCCCTCCTCCTCTGAGTCATCATTACTTTCTGGATACTTGGGAAATCGAAACCACCGGTATCGAAGAGCCTCAGTGGCTCTCTCAATATATGGATCATCGGGGATACAACAGAATGATACGAAACCCTCACAGAGGGATTTCATGCCTATGCACCCGAATATAAAAACTCACCTATTACCTTCAAGAAGTTCAGTGACTATACCTCTTATCAGAAGATTCTCCTGAGTACACTTGCTGATGGGAATGGTCCAGACATATTCATGGTAGAGGCGGGTGCGGATACTATTCTCCGGGACAAAACAGAATCGGTTCCATCAGAATACATCGATATAGGGGATTTCGAGAAGCGGTATGATGATCTTTTCCTCTCACTCATTGAGAAGAGTTGAAGCACTCAGGACTATATTGCATCATCACTACGATGAATACCACTTGGCTATGAAACACTGGGAGTTTTTTATAATAAATCGCTCGTTATCGACATGGCGAAGACGTGGGATGAGGTGAGTCTGATATATCGAGATGGGCAAAGTTCCGAGGTCTTCCCGACCAATATAGGACTCAGTCAACGATATACCCCCTTTGCGAGTGATATTCTCGGGTATTTTCTCTTAGAAGAGTGAATCTCATCCTATACCCAATTAGACACTTCGAGTGTTGCTATCGAAAAGTACCTCAGTTTCGGTGAATCCCCAGTACTCCCATCAGAAAACACTACAGAGAACGATGCCAATTCTACAGGAAAGAGTCTCATCGACATGCAAGAATCTCTCAGCACTTCTCGTCTCACCACCCTTGATATGTTCATCCGTGGAGAAATCGCTTTTGTCGTAGGATATCCGAGTATGATAAGCGCCCTCGAAGATGCGAAAAAAAGAGCAGGAAAAGACTATGCGAACATGATCATCCTCACCGAGAAAATCCCACAGAATTCACTGGGAACTCCGAGGATGCATATTGCAAAATACAAATATTTCTGACTCTCGAAAATGTCGAAGAATTCGATGCTCTGAGTGAAGTTCCTGAACTATCTCACGACAGAGGATGCTCAGAGAAAATTTATCACGGCCTTTCCTCACTATATTCCTGCTCAGAGAAGTTTCTATGAGAGTGTATCATCCACTTCACTTTCCTCAGTATTTTCCCAGGCAAAACTCGATAGTTTTATCCCAAAACTCTGAGAAACCGTACTCTTATTCGATTATGGGAATAAGTGAACATTCGACGAAATTTTTTCTGATGCTATTGACAGAATAGGAAAAATAGATAGAAATAATATTAAAAATCTCATCAAGTCTCGAATCAGCTGTGAAATACTCGAAACTACTGCCCAGATACTTCCTGAGAACTGTACTCCATAAAAAGAGTTCGAATACTTGCACAAAGTCAGCATATATGCTACTATAAAAATATATTTATGATTTATGAATAAAATGTCAACTCTCTCAGTACTCCGATTCCTTCGAATGTTCATAATCGTACCAATCCTCCTTTTTAGTAATCGAGTATTTGCGGGGTGCAATGGGTGGTTCAACTTCTGAGCATGTGAGGTGACCGTTCCATACTGTAACGATGGGAAATGTACTATCTGACAGGGTGTCGAAAATGCATGAAGGGCAGTAAACTGACTTATAACCGATAGGCCACTCTCAGTATTTGTACAGGACATCGTCATATACCTCCTCTGATTCGTCACGCTTATCGCCGTGATCTATATCATCTATGCTGGATTCCAGATCCTCATAGGCGGTGGGGATGAGGAGAAGATGAAGAAGGCAAAAAATATCATCCTCTATGTGATCCTCGGAATTGTCCTCATGTGGCTCTCATATTCCATCGTCTTATGGATACTCTGACTTATCGGGATTAAGGGAAAATAGATAGCAACATAGACACACTAACAACTTTTTCTGAATCATACAGTATGAAACTCTCTCATAGAATACTCTCACATATCACACTCCTCGCACTGATTATCACGTACATATTTCCTGTACTTATAGGATCAGGTATTGTCGATGAGAGTTTTGCCTATACTGAGAGTGATTCGAATACATTTGCACCCTATCAGAGACAACTTATCGGGATAAAACAAGATATCGAGAGTGAATTTCGACGAAATGGGTCAGTGAGCAATTCTTCACTCCAAAATGCAAAAAATGTCGTCCAATCAGCCTATGATCGGCTTCCTGATAACGGAGATTATGTGAGCGCCAATTCGGAAGCAAAGAAATGAACTGACCTCAATATCGATCTCGCAATAAAAAATCCAACCGTACAAACATATGTCAGCAATGCTGTCCTCTCCATCGAACGCTTCGCCAATGAGGCAAAAATAAAAAAAATAGTTGGCTCCATTACAGCGAATCCAGCAA
>JAYUQR010000073.1:0-11675 GCA_043756665.1 Candidatus Altimarinota bacterium
CCTCACCACCACGAATGGCTACCTTGCAACAGCTACAGGAGATATACTGACTCTCCAAACCAATCTCTCCACCACGAACTCGAACCTCGCGACTGCAACCGGACAAATAAATTCCCTCATCACCAACCTCACCACTGCAACTGGACAAATCAATTCTCTCATCACGAGTCTCGCAACCACGACAGGCTCCCTCACAACGGTCATAGCCAACCTCGCAACCGCGACAGGAAACATTAATACCCTCTTTACGAACCTTGCGACAGCAACTGGAGACATCAACACTCTCTCAGGAATCATCAATACCGCGAATACCAATATTACCAATCTCCAAACGAACCTCGCAACCGCAACCGGAGACATCCTGTCCCTCTCTGGAATTCTTGGGACAAAAATAGGTCTCACCTCACTCTCTGCCAACTGACCACTCATATACAATAATGGAACAGGTCTCTTCGGCATCAATATAGCGAACACTACCACAACCGGAGCTCTCTCTGTCACTGACTACAATGCATTCAGTGGAAAGGAAAATGTACTCACTTTCAATAATGGACTTTCTCGAGTAGGGAATACTATATGACTCGTAAGTGGTTCTAATGGACAGTATCTCACTATGAGTGGTGGCGCTCCAGTATGGTCTACCCTTGCTGGGGCAGGGATATCTTCCTTAAACTGACTCTCTACGGCCACACAGACATTTTCTATAGGCAATGCAGGTACTGACTTCAATATCAGTTCTACAGGCTCAGTGCATACCTTCAATATTCCATATGCCTCTGCGACAGCTACTTGACTCCTCAAATCATCTGACTGGACAACATTCAATAACAAGCAGGCAACAATATCTCTCTCCTGAGTCACAAATGGTCTTACCTTCGCGAGCAATGTTCTGGGTATTGATCTCGCATCTTCCATAATGACTGGAGCACTTTCTACAGCTGACTGGATCACATTCAATAATAAAATAAACCTCACATCACTCTCAGTCAACTGACCACTCACATACAATAACGGTACAGGACTCTTCGGTATCAATATAGCCAACTCTACTACCACAGGAGCCATCTCTGTCGCAGATTACAATGCATTCAATAATAAAATCGGATTCATTTCTGGAATAGCAAATGGACTCTCTATAACTGGTACTGGACTCTCTCTCACCCTTGCTTCCACAACGACTACAGGTGCACTTTCATCTACTGACTGGAACGTATTCAATAATAAAATTGGATCGATCAATGGACTCACGTGAGTTATACAGACATTTGCTATTGGAACGAGTGGATCCGACTTCAATATCGTCTCATCAGGGAATACCCACACATTCAATCTTCTAGACGCTTCCTGAACAGCTCGTGGTCTAGTCTCGACTGGTACGCAGACTCTCACGGGTTCCAAGACATTTTCGAATGCACCGACGATTACAGGATATACCACCTGAGGTATCCTCTATACAGATGGCAATGGAAAAATCTCACAGGATACAGCCAACTTTAGTTATGATGCTACAAATAAACGTCTCGCACTTGGAACTGGAACTGCTCAGGCAACTCTTCATAACGCTGGATCCACGATCTTCGAATCAATGACAATTGCGAATCTTGCCACAGGTGGAGCTATCGGTACTGCAGCGACAACAGTAGATGTGAAAACCACATTCAATATCAATCAAACGACAGCAAACCAGACACTCGCACTCCCTACTCCAACGAACACAACTGCATGACGTATTATCTATATTGCGAATATAGGAACGGTATGATTCACACTTCTCTGAAGTCGTATAGAATCTGGATATACGAGCCAATTCATATGGAATGGAACTGCGTGGAAGTATGTAGGTGAGAAAAATGAACAAGCAACGATATATATATCGAAACCAACTGATCAGACCAATGCAACAACCACTCTTGCAAATGACTCAGCACTTACCTTTAATGTCGGAGCAAATGAGACATGGCTCCTGCGTATCGATATCAATGGAAATGGAGCTGCGGCAGCCGACTGGAAATTCGCAGTGACTGCCCCTGCAGGAGCAACTTGCGACATATCAGTTTCAGACTTCGAGGGGGCGACCGCTCAGGCAAATCTCGGATGTGGCGTTGTATCAGGATTGATTGCAGCAAGTAGTGCAGATGATCCGGTATGGGTAAGTGGGATTATAGCCAATGGAAATACTGCATGATCAGTAACACTGCAGTGGTCTGAATTCGCCGTATCAGGAACGAATACAGTACGAGCAGGGAGTACCCTTGCTGCTTACCGAATACGAGGTGCAGATCTCGCAGAAGTATACTATTCGACCGATCATGCCGTGAATGAATGAGATATAGTCTCACTTACGGGAAACGGAGTTTCACAGGTCGAAAAATCCTCGAAAATATATGATCCTACTGTTATCTGAGTCATATCTACAAAACCATGAGTAGTGATGGGAGAAGCGGATGGATTATGAAAGCCAGTTATCGTCGGGCTCTCATGACGAGTACCTGTGAAGGTCACGACAAAAAATGGTAATATCGAAGCAGGGGATTATATAACGACTTCTGATATTCCATGAGTCGGTATGAAGGCCACAAGTCCAGGTCATGTTATCGGTAAAGCTCTCACTGCATATTCAAGTGAATGACAAGGAAAGATTACAGTATTTATACAAAATACATACTATGACGGCATAAATGATGGTGAATATACATCATTCCTCGCATCCAATTCAGGATCGATAGGGGGATCTAATAGCCTTCCTCTCGATCGATTCTCCTTCATGGTTCGCAAATCCCTTTCTAAGATTGATCCAAACCTTCTGACATCGTCATGAGTTGACCTCAATGGGATTATCGGTTCATTCTCAGAAAAGGTACTCGGATTCTCGGGATCTCTCACGAAACTCTCATCGAACGTATCTGATATTTCCACAGATTTGAGCTCACTCCAATCTCGATTGCTCTCACTCGAAGAACGACTCAATGCTCTTTCGA
Source organism: Candidatus Altimarinota bacterium (assembly GCA_043756665.1). Lineage (GTDB taxonomy): Bacteria > Patescibacteriota > Gracilibacteria > BD1-5 > UBA2023 > STC-74. The sequence goes on from JAYUQR010000073.1 coordinate 2,979, forward strand.
TCGAGAGCCGTCAGACTCCTACTATATTGGGGGGCCTTTCTGATACAGATCGTGCTATTCTCGATAGTATCTCGTATGTAGATGCTACCCTCATTCCGAAAGTGGAATTCTACTTCCAAAAGGTTGTGACCTTCGCAAATGATGTCATATTCCAGTCTCGAGTGATATTCTCTGATCCAGACATGGCAGGACAGATATCGATACAACCTGGTGATACAAGTATCCAAGTCATATTCGATCGACCATATCCATGAGTACCGGTTATCACCCTTACGCCAGTCGGACACTTCCATATGGGATCAGTATCAGAGAGTAGTCGATATGGATTCACGATCGAGATCGAGTCGAGTGCGAGTCGTCCACTCCTCTTCAATTGGGTCGCACTCATGGTGAAGGGTGCTGCAACAGGACATGCGAATACACCGATGAATCCATCACCACGACCCATAGCTCCACCAGTAGTTTCAGGTGAAGCCTCACCTCCAGAACCGACTCCTGAGCCTGTCATCGAACCGACTCCAGAACCGACTCCTGAGCCTGTCATCGAACCGACTCCATCCATGCTACTTCCTGAAATAGTCCCATCGAATTAGTAGGTTGGATGAAAATCGAGGAAGAGAGTGAGTATAGATTATAGATCGATATTTTTGAGGGAGAAAAGTGAGCATTTTTCTCGATCATACATTATTTTTCAGAAACAGGAAGATCTCTTTTCTTGAAATCAAAGCACTTTTCTCTATACTCTCCTAGGTATTTATATTTTTAACTTCTTTGTATGATTTCGAATACATGCTTTCAGGACCTCACGGTAGGGAAGATGGTCACAGCCGCATGGGTGATTTTTACCTCACTATTTTTTCTCTACTCAGTGTCCTATCCGATCCTCGAAGGGACCAAGCTCCAATCGGCAACAACTGCTGGATTCAATAATGGATTCAATACAGCTGCAAATCAGGCTATGGCTTCGATGAGTGGAAATGCACTCCAGAATGGATACAATAATGGGTATGGAACTGCCATCATGCAACTCGCTCAGGCACTCACTACTCAGTATGCCGAAGGGTGTCAGAAACCTGTCCCTGTAACTATCGGAACTGGATCTGTCGGAATTGTCAGTATTGATTGTCTCCAGAAAGTCGCTGCAAGCGCTACTGGTCAGACAACTGTTCCTGCGACACAGAAATAATCTGGTCTCAAAAAGCTTTAAAGTCTCTCCGAAAAATCTCCCACTGGTCATGGGGGATTTTTTATAAAAACTTTTGACAAGAGGACTCGTTTTTATAGAATGCGTGAGCTTCATCGCTGAAGTATCCGCGGGCGTAGCTCAATGGCTAGAGTCTCTGCCTTCCAAGCAGACTGTTATGGGTTCGAGTCCCATCGCCCGCTCCATTGCGGAGCTTTAGATTTTTGGATTATTGGATTTTTGGATTCTCTAAAATTCTAATGTTCTAAAAATCTAATTTTCTTTCCGGGCGTATAGCTCAGCTGGTTAGAGCGCGACACTGATAATGTCGAGGTCCCTGGTTCAAGTCCAGGTACGCCCACCACTCATAGATAAAAAATAATAACGAAAAGATAAAAGTTCTTCCCGAAACTTTTATCTAGTATATTTTATCTTCTACTTTTCATCGGAGACTGGCGCAATTGGCTAGCGCACGTGCTTTGGGAGCACGGGGTTGTGGGTTCGAGTCCCACGTCTCCGACCATATAAATTGAAAATTGGATTGTTGGTGTTTTCGGATCGTGAGAATTCATTGTGTATACGAGAATTCTTTTTTCTAAAAAACGAACTCTCCACTATGACGCCATCGTCCAGTGGTTAAGACAACGGGTTTTCATCCCGTAGACCGGAGTTCAATTCTCCGTGGCGTTACCATCGTATAATTTAGAAAAAGCCCCAACTCAGAAGAGAAGGGGATTTTTGATCGTTTCTTTTCTTTCTCGAGTTAAAGCTCGAATCGCCACACCTAGACCTCTTCATAGTAATATGAATAGTCTATGCCTTTCATGAACATTTCGCGGCTATCGATCTCATTCGTGAGTGCATCCTGGAGCAAGTGTCGTATCAGTGTATCATCTCGGGCACTTGCTACCATAGCACTGAGATAGTCATTTTTGGCTATCGTGCTCCAGTCTACACATTTTTTCAGACGTTTTTTCAGGATGATATCGAGCCAGATCCTCGTACTTCGTCCATTTCCTTCCATAAATGGATGTGCGATATTCATCTCGACATATTTATCCACGATTTCGTCAAACGAATTTTCTGGCATTTTTTCGATCGTTTTCAGTGTATTATCCAGATATTGTGCCATCGCGAACTGGAAGCCACCTTTGGAGATATTTTTTTGACGTATTTGCCCCGCAAAGTCATAGAGCCCTCAGAACAGGTAGGCATGAATCTGCTGCAATCCATTTGTCGTGCCGACTTCGATATGATCGATGAGCGAGCTCTCGAAGAGAGTGTATGCCTTCAGTTTACTCTTTCCATCTATCGTCTCATCGCTATACGTGAACCACTCTATAAATCTATTCGCTTTCGTTCCAGGAAACACCTTACCGAGGCTAACGATACCATCATAGTCGAGTACATCGGACAAACGCTTTTTTCCATCTGGTGCGAATAATTTCAACTGGGTAGTTTTACTAACCACTTGGCTATTTTCTGTTTTGAGCTTTGCTTTCAGATATTTCCAGTAGTTTCGTGCTTTCGAATAGTCATCCTGATCGGTGAGTACAGCAACAATATCCAGAACAGAAAACCACCATTTATGGTTCTCCTCATCCCATATGGCGCGCACCTCACGGTTGTCGAAAAAACGAATAGAAATCTTATCCATGTGTATTTTTTACTATCATAGTATATGGATTTTCTTCCTTTTTCCAAGCTCTCTCTTGACTCTTTTTGTTGTTAAAATCTCATATTCTCATACAATTTCTCCATGAACTATCATACTTTCCTATATGAATCCACAAACACAACAAAAGAAAAACAGAGTTGTTGCGTATATAGATGGATTTAACGTCTATCATGCTCTCGCAAAAAACCTTCCCGAGAAATACAAATGGTTGAATTATCGAAAATTTGTAGAGCATTTTCTATGACCAGATGATATTTTACAAGATATATTTTTCTTTACAGCCCTTCCAAAGTGGGATACAGAGAGGCTTGTACGTCATACAAGTTATATGAGGATACTGGCAGAAAAACTCTGAATTAAGATCATCTCTTGAAACTATACCTCTGTAGAGAGACGCTTCAATGGAGATAAGATGAAGGTCATATCTCCAAAAAATGCCAGAGTCAGCCCGAGACAGTTCTCATATGGGACATTCGAAGAGAAACAGACGGATGTCAATCTCGCACTTGCGATATTCGAGTGAGCAATCCTCGATATATATGATAAGGCTCTGATATTTTCCTGAGATAGTGATATCGCGCCAGGCATCCTAAAAGCCAGGAAGCATAAGCCAGAAAAAAGGTTCACTTGCGTACTCCCGTATCTATGATCATGATATGTGATATCTCGATCTTGTCATAAGAAGCGTAGTACTACCCTGGGAATACTGGAAAACTCTCTTCTCGAATATGAGATCCAAGTCCACGATCGTACTATCCATAACCCATATTAAAAGCTCGACCGTAAGGTCGAGCTTGGGGGGTGAGGTTTTCTCACCGGGTGTAGAGAGAGTATATCATTTTTCTTCCTCGAGTCAAAGTTTTTTGGTTCTTTTTATTGCCAAAACCACCATTTTTCATATAGTTTCGTTGCCAGAATCTTATTTATTTTACTTACTTTTTTAGTTTCCCATAAGCGATCAGAAGGGAGGATTATTCCTCACCTCCTTTGTTGCTTATGGCACTAAATGAGTAAGATTCTGGCGAATCAACGGGGATTGATCCTCCCTTTTTGTTTCGCCAGAGCCGACGATTTTGGTATTTACTCGTGTAAATACCTTTTATTATGCCCACAATTCCAGAACTCCTCGCCAAAATCAAGGCACTCGAAACCGAGCTCCAGCAAGCGAAGAAACAGAAACGATATGGTCTCGTATGGGAAGATAAGATAGAAGATATCGTCGAACAATGCAAAACTGAGCTCCCTGTACTCGCCGAGGATGTATCTCGTCGTATCACTGAGACCGATGATGATCTCACCCATATCCTGATCGAGGGTGACAACTATCATGCCCTCTCAGTGCTTGCCTATACGCATGAGAAGAAAGTCGATGTCATCTATATAGATCCGCCATATAATACTGGTGCAACAGATTGGAAATATAACAATAATTATGTCGATATAAATGATAGTTTTCGCCATAGTAAATGGCTCTCGATGATGAATAACCGTCTTGAAATCGCAACAGATTTATTGAAAGAAGATGGCGTATTAGTGATGGCAATAGATGAAAATGAAAGTTCGCATATAGGGGTATTATTGGAGGAGAAGTTTCGGGAATATGAGATTCATAAGGTTACAGTTGTTCATAATCCGAGAGGAATACAGGGAACAAACTTCTCGTATACAAATGAGTTTCTCTACTTTGTTTTCCCTGCATGATTAAAGGTAATTTGACCAAGGAAAATTAAGGAAGAAGATATAGATTGGAGAAACCTAAGAGATAATGGTTGAGAATCGTTAAGAACAGATGCAAGAAACTGTTTCTATTCTATAAAAGTACAGGATTGAAAAATTATATGATTTTGAGAAGTTCCTAGCAATGAATTTCATCCAAAATCATCGAATATCAAAGAGTGAAATATAATAGAAATTTACCCTGTTGATCGCTCTTGAATTGAGCGCAAATGGAGATATGCAAAGCAATCGGTTGAATCAATAAAGCACTTACTAAGGGTAAAATCCGTAAAGAATAGTCTAGAAGTTGAGATTTGAAAAGACTTTTGAACAGTGAGGACTGTATGGCAGGATTCAAGATATGATTCAAATGAAAATGGGACGAAACTTATTCAGAAAATTGTTCCTTGAATTGATTTTAGTTTTCCGAAGTCCCTTTGGGCAGTATATGACAGCATTGCTCCTATTTTGCAATCCAGAAAAGATGCTATTATTCTCGATTTTTTTGCTTGATCTGGCACGACCTGACATGCAGTATTGGAGCTGAATCGTGAAGATGGGGGGAAGAGGCAAGTCATACTCGTCACTAATAATGAGAATAATATCGCCGAAGAAGTGACCTATCCTCGTATGCGGAATGTCATATCAGGGTATGCCGATGTGGCGGGGATTCCTGCGAATCTGAGGTATTATAAGACCCCATTTATCACTGTGGATAAGTCTATAGACGACCTCAGAGGAAAGTTTATGTGAAGATGTACGGAGATGCTCTGTATCCGTGAGAATATCTTCTCTCCTGTCGATGCACTCGGATCCAGTGAGTATTTCCAGGTGTTCGAGAACAGTGAGCGATATCTCGCTATCCTCTATCATCCCTATGAGATCGAGAGGCTTCGAGAATTCGCCGAGAAGAGTTGGGAGAAAGAGATCGTCGTCTATATCTTCTCTATGGGAGTCGAGATATTCGAGGAGGAGCTCGCGCATCTCGGAGATCGTATCCGTATCGAGACGATACCAGATGAGATACTGGAGACGTATAAAAAAATATTTGGATTTTAACGCTTACTTCTCACAAACCCCTCCTAACCTCCCCTTTTCAGGGGAGGGATCCAGAAATTTCCATTTTTTCACTTCATCATATGCTTCTCAAAAACTACCAAGAAAAGAAGGTCCAAGAACTCTACTCGACGACCATCCGCTTTCTCGGAGAGAGTGGTTCGAGGTCTATAGTATTCAAGGCTCCGACAGGAAGCGGGAAGACCGTGATGATGCAGGAGTATCTGAGGAGATTCGCGGAGACGCCGACTCGCGCCGAGTATGCGTATATCTGGATCTCGGTCAATGATCTCTCTCGCCAATCCAAGAAAAGTTTTGAAAAAAATCTTGCAGGATCGTCCCTTCACTTCTCAGAACTCTCCGATATCACTGACCGCGAGCTTCGCAAGAATGAGATACTCTTCATCAACTGGGAATCCATAAAGTCGGTCGATAGAGTCTCGTGAGAGTGGAAAGTACTCGCTATGAAGGACAATGAACGAGATGAGAATCTCCCGACCTATCTCGCCAATACTCATGCGGCAGGAAGAGAGATCATCCTCATCGTCGATGAGAGCCAGAGATCACTCAATACTCCGAAGGCTCAGGAACTTATCATGACCTATATCAAGCCGCGTATCCAGATAGAAGTATCGGCGACTCCAGATAGTGCTGGATATGATGCGAAGATCGAGACGCGGATCGAAGACGTCATAGAAGCAGGGATGATAAAGAAGGAGGTCGTGATCAATCCATGACTTTCCGATATGCAAGGCATCATGGAGACGGATAGATTCGTCATCGATGAAGCGCTGAAGAAATCTCTCGAACTCCGAAATACATATGAGTCTCTCGGTTCTCCTGTACGTCCGCTCGTCCTCATCCAGCTTCCGAGTGAGTCGAAGTCTACCACTGAGCTCGATAAGACCAAGCTCACACGGACGATACAAGTACTAGAAAAGGATTTCGGTATCAGCTTCGCCAATAAAAAACTCGCCATATGGCTCTCCGATGACAAGACCAATAAAGAACTCATCGATGAGACTGATAGTACTGTCGAAGTCCTCATATTCAAGCAGGCTATCGCCGTCGGGTGGGACTGTCCTCGTGCTCAGATACTCGTGATGTTCCGAGAGATAGGATCGGTCACATTCGAGATACAGACGATAGGACGGATACTGCGTATGCCCGAGCAACGCCACTATAGCGAGAATAGCCTCAATATTGCCTACGTCTATACGGATCTCGAACGAGCGAGTATCGGTATCCATGAGCTCGCTAGAAATCTCATCAAAGATAAATTCGCTCGAAGAAAAGAGGAGTACAAAGATATCAGTCTCATGAGTACCTATCTCAGACGTACCGAGTACAACGATCTTGGGTATTCTTTCTATGGTATCCTGACCGATACATTTCTCTCTGCTATTGATTCAGATAAGAGTGCGATACTGAGTACCAATCTTGATGCACTCAGAGCACAGTGAGTCAAAGTAGACGATGTGACGATACGGAGTCATCTCATCGTCGATGGGAAAATACTCGTGGATATCGATAGCCATACAGGCGAGCCCATATACTCCGATACCACTATCGAGACCAAGAGTGAGGAAGAGCTCGTGAAGCTCGCATTTGATGTATTTTGCCGTGAGCAAGTCCGTCCTCAGTTCACGAATATCGCTCGTTCCTACAAGGCTATCATAGAAGCTCTCTATATCACTCTTGAAGAGTACGTCTTTGGTCGTGGATATTCGCGGTATCATTTCCAGCAATTGATCCTCACGAATCGAGATTTCTTCATGGATATCCTCACGAAGGCGAAAGAATCCTATCTTCCTGTCCGCCGAGCGGAAGTAGAGAAGAAGCGCAAGGATGAGGTGGTGTCGAGAGTATGGGAAGTCCCGAGTGTGATAGCATTTCCAGAGAACTCTGTCGAAGTGAAATATCAGAAATCTATCATCGAGCCATTCTATACTGGCACTCTCTCGAAGTGAGAAAAATATTTCATCGAAGAATACCTAGAGAAAAATGAGAAAGTAAAGTGGTGGTATCGAAATGGGGTCAAGTCTGAGCAATTTTTCTCGATAGTGTATCTCGACTCGAACGGAGAATCACAGAATTTCTTTCCTGATTTTATCGTACGATATAGTGATGGGACATTGGGTATTTTTGATACCAAAGAATGATGGACCCTCGAAGAATGACGAGAGAAGCATAGAGCACTGACAGCATATCTCGATAGTGAGAACGAGAAGGGCATAAAACTCATCTGATGATTCGTGCGGAGTCAGGGCACAGAGAATATATCTTTCTATATCACGACGAGTGATGACTACTCTGTGGAAAGCATGAGTGGATGGGAAAGACTATAGATTTAGCCATTCCTCCTGATCACTCGTACGAGAAAGAGGATGATAGCCACGACGAGAAGGATATGGATGAATCCTCCGATCGTATAGGATGAGACGAGTCCGAGTACCCAGAGGATGAGGAGGATGACGGCGATAGTCTCGAGCATGAGGAAAAAGTGTGATAAATAATAGTTCTCTCAAACCAATACTTAGATGATACTTCTATTTCTAAAAAAAAGAAAGACAAAATGAAGACAAAAATAATATTTCCTGATTTTTTCTAGATACAGTATCACTCAGAGAATACAATGAGGATGATTCTCTAAAAGTGTATTGATTTCTTTTCTAAAGTCTTTATACTCCAGAGGAATTTATCATTATCTTTTTCCATATGAACCGCCGTATCATAGCTCCACTGGTCATGCTTGCTACTATCACGACTCTCACTTCATGTGTGACGCGAGATGTTGCTCCTACGGTTACTCCAGTATCTACTGGTACTGAGACTCCAGCAGTAAAAACGACTCCAGTCGTACCTACCACTGAGGCTCCAGTTCCAGAAATGCCTACTCCCACTCCTCCCCCGAGTGTCGAGCCCCTCTCGGGCGCAACTACTGAGACTCCAAGTGTTTCTCAGACAACGACAAAGGTCATGACATACCAGTCTCCAGCTGGTCTCGATGAGATAGAATTCTCGGCCACAGTCGATAAGTGAGTGATCACGGCTGCATCAGCGA
>JAYUQR010000074.1:0-4067 GCA_043756665.1 Candidatus Altimarinota bacterium
ATGGTGTGATGGTATTTGCACGGAGTGCATGAGTCCTCTTACCGATCAGTCCAGTCACCGAGTGAGAGAAAAAAAGTATTGCCAATATCTCCCTCGTCGATGACTATGGTGGAAGTGATGTCGGCGGTGCATTCTCACTCTTATTCTCTCTCTACACAGAGAGAACCACTCCACTTCATGTTATCCTCGTCAGTGATGGCGGAGATACGAGTACGAGTTCTCTCCCACCACTCCCGCTTCATGCTGATCTCACGATTATCGGTATGGGGACAGCTATGGGTTGACCGATTCCTCTCTGATATGATGCCCTCGGAAGACGACGATACAAGATCTACGATGGCAAGGAAGTGACTGTCCCCTATGATGAGAAAAATATCGAAAAACTGGCTCGCTTTTATAGTGCAAACACATATACTTTCTCCACAACAGAGAGTCAAAATCAGATTTTCTCGAAACTCATACCAGAGCGAACAAATACTGATGAAAAATCCGCTCGTATCCTCACATTTATCGGCGCACTCTCCCTCCTCCTCTCTGTCCTGATCCATCCCTATACGTATGTGAAATCTCATCCCTAGAATCGTATGATGCACTCTGATCTCGGTATTGCTGATGGGGATTTTTTCATGGAAACCGATTCTCATGAATCTCAACCTCTCCTATCCTCTCACTTCCATCATGCAGTGGGCTGGGATCACATCTCCAGAATGAGAGTATAATACTGCCTTAGCACTTGCCAAGGAATGAAAATACGAAGAATCGAGTGCACTCCTCGAAAAACTCGTCCATCTCCCATCATTCCCTCAGAGAGCCATCATCTACGAGCTCTATGGTGATACACTCTCTCTCTCGAGTGGATTGATCGATGACGTGAAAAAACTCTATCTCCTCGCCCTCGAAATCGAAAAAAACCCTCGCATCGAGCGAAAGATCGCACTCCTCTCAACATCTTCTCAAGGGACAGGGAATACCCTCTTTCAGGAAAAATCAAGAAATATCCTCATACAGAGTGGATCACTTTCTCTAGATCAGACCATTCTCACCTCCACACTCGACTCACTCGAACAGTCTGAGTCAGAAAAACAGAAATACCTCTATCCGATCAATGGCGCTCCACGCTCTGAGAGTGATCAGCTCTCAGATATTCGCTCATTCGTGGATGAATGAGTCGAGCGAGTGGATTGGTAAAGTGATGGCAAGTAATCAGTAATCGTAGTAGACATAATCATGCTCAAAAATATCCTCACTTCAATCGTCCGAAAGTATCAGAAATACCTCTCTCCTGATCATTCACTCTGGGCGAAGGCGATGAATCGACCTCCCTATTGTAAACATATCCCGAGCTGCAGTGACTATATGATCGAGGCGATCGAAAAAAAATGAGTCATCGTCGGTGTGTGACGGTGACTCGCTCGTATCTGTCGATGTAATCCCTGGACTAAGGGAGGATTTGATCCTGTGGAGAAATAACTCTAGTAATCTTATCACGTAATACAGCTATTATTGTTCCTAATAATACTCCAAAATTGTTAGCGTAAAAATCCTGATTTCATGCCATTAATCTAATACTACTCCACTCGTCATCAGTTATTCTCTGGTCTTTTAAATATTTTCATCTTGATACTTCATCTTGCAGTTGTTTACGATTCAAGACTTTTTGTAGATCTTCCCGTATTGTGTTTATTGCAACTACTAAAAAGAGTTTCTTTTCATCTGGAAGAGTTTCTGGAACCAATAGGAATAATCCTGAAAGTAATCCCCTTCTGAAAGATCAAGAGATGGTGCTGGAACAGTTTGCATATATAGAATAGTATAGCATATTTCATTTCTGTCAAATCTTTACTTTCCTCTTTTTTTTTATACTATCTCTCCATGAATGTACCTTACTGCCTCGAACATGATCGTGATGTCTGATTTCTCTCCGCCTTCAAGACCCCTGCAAAAACACGATACTATATGGATATCACTGATCGTGATCAGGTCATGTTCCTACCCATCGTAGCAGCATTCGCTCGGGAACAATGAATCCCGATGATGATCGTCTGAGGTGGAACGAATTGTCTCTTTGCCTTCGATATGTATGAGGGGATTATCGTGAGGAATCGATATAGTGGCTATAGTGAACCCTTCGAAAATCATGGACGCACATATGTCAGAGTGCATAGTGGAGAGATCAGTACAGTATTCGCACTCGCTCTCTATCAGCACTATGGGATATCTGTCCTCGTACCATGGGTATGACTCCCTGGAACGATGGGATGAGCCTGTATCGGGAATGCTGGGTGTTTCGGTATCGAGATGACGGATCTGTTCGTCGAGGCAGAGGTCCTCGATCTCGAGACAGGAGTGATCCAGATCTATACGCACGATGAGATGCATTATATCTATCGGGATAGTATCCTGAAGGGCGATGAACGATATTTTGTCATATCGATACTCCTCGACGTCTCACCCTATGAGAATACAGAATATGGTGAATTTACTCCCACGGATATCCAGGCTATTCGCAAGGTGAAGCAACCACCAGGACTCTCATGTGGATCATTTTTCAAAAACCCAAAACCACTCTCAGCAGGGAAGCTTATCGATGATGCAGGACTGAAGTGACTGCGGGTCGGGTGAGTGAAAGTGAGTGATGGACATGGGAACTTCTTCATCAATGATCAGAAGTGAACATGGCAAGATGTCCTCGCACTTCGAGACCTCGTGAAGGAGAAGATTCACGAGAAATATCATCTCGAACTCGAAGAAGAGGTGAGAATAGTGCTCAATAATCCAATAATCCAATAATCCAATAAATAAATTACGAATAGGATACCCATAATCCATGATAATCTAGCATTCGTAATTGATCTATTGATAATTCTAGAATTAACTTTATGTTTTCCCTCGAACTCATCAATCAACCATCTGCATTCTCCGTCGATCTCTCTCGTATCCGTGAGATATTTTGACATCTTTCCATCATTCCACTCGCCCAGAATGGCATCCTGAATATAGCTTTTCTCAGTGATGAGGAGATCCGAGTACTGAATCACGATCATCGGTGAATCGATAGCACGACTGATGTTCTGTCATTTCACTATTTCGAGGATTTCTCGGAGCTCGGTTCCGATGAGGTCGCAGGGGAGATTATCCTCTCTGAGTCTCGGATCCTCTCTCAGGCGATGGAGCATGGACACTCTCCAGAACGAGAACTCGAGATCCTCGTCATCCACTCGATCCTCCATATCCTCGGATATGATCACGAGACAGATGAGGAATATGAGGAAATGTGGAAGTGGGAAGAGGGGTTGAGGGAAAAATTGGATAATATATAGAAAATATGGTATGATCAACGAAGAAATTTTAAATATATGCACCAAGAGCAACAGCTAAAACCAACACATAGAATATCACTCTGATTAACGACACCAGCACATATAGTAGAATTCTTATCTAATGATGACTCTATTCGAGGGTTACTTTGAGAGTATATTTGAAGATGAAGTTTTGAAAAAATACAAAGTAATACATATTCGACAGATAGGATTTATTATAAAAATACCTCTAATTGAATCATATTTTCATTTCCAAAAGGATGACTGAAGCCAAATACTGCATACACAATATATATTGCCTGAAAATGAGAAAGTCCAGACTGAAAGTTAGAAATTTGAGACTTCAGAATCCACCCAAACTATGAAGATGATAGTAGAAGTGATCCAAGAGTAGTGGAGCTATGAAAAAGTATGGAGAAATTATGAAAAGTTATGACCACTTTACGAAATAAAAAATTCACTCTTAAATCAATCAATATTGAAGTGTCAGCAAATCAAGATTTTACACCAAAGGAGAAGGTCATTTGAGCAATTGATAGATTTGCAAGGAGAGTTGTTAATGTAGTTTATTGAATGAGTCAAAAACTTTGAAAAAAATGAAAGTGAAAGAAGAGGTAATATGTTAGGTTCGAAAAACGACAGAAATAAAACAGTCTATTCTCATCCGAAGAGGTCGTTGAAATCACTGTTTTCAGGTGTAGTAGATTCAAGTGTATTCGGAAACCTCGGTAATACAATTTTTAGAAG
>JAYUQR010000075.1:0-4060 GCA_043756665.1 Candidatus Altimarinota bacterium
AGACATAGGAGGACTCCTCTCTATGCACTATGTCTATGTTTTTATTATATTTTTATGTCCTACGAATACTATAGTACCCTCGGGGTCGAGCGAAATGCCTCTGCCGATGAGATCAAGAAAGCCTATCGCAAAAAGGCAATGGAATGTCACCCAGATCGACATGCCGGTGACAAAGTGAAAGAAGCTGAATTCAAGAAAGTAAATGAGGCCTACACTACTCTGTCAGATTCACAGAAAAAATCCATGTACGACCAGTTCTGAAGTCCTGAATGAACTCAGGGAGGGTTTGGTGGTTTTGGAGGTTTTCAGTGAGGATTCGACGTCGATCTCGGGGATATTTTCGAGTCATTTTTCTGAGGAAGTGGTGGTCGTGGACGCAAACGAGCTGATATCGGTGAGGACATCGAAATCAGGATCAAGATATCTCTCGAGGATGCGATCCGAGGCACCAGTCGAATAGTCGAATTCAAGAGGAAATCAAATTGTACAAGCTGTGGAGGGAATGGTGCAAAGAGTGGAACAGCTATCAAAACCTGCGAGACCTGCCGTGGAAGTGGTCAGGTACGCCAGCGAATGCAGACCGTTTTCGGTGTGATGGAACAGGCTATCACCTGTCCTGATTGCCGAGGATCAGGAAAGATCATATCCGAGAAATGTCATGACTGTCATGGAAAGTGAATCCAGGAGAAACTCGTGAAAAAAGATATCGATGTCCCAGCTGGGATCGAAAATGGTATGAGTATAAAGATCCGTAGTGAGTGACATGTGGGAAGTGATGGAAATGGAGACCTCTATATCGCTTTCGAAATCCCTGATCGTGAAGCTGGACTCACTCGAGATGGGGCAGATCTCCACTATGAAGTGAGACTCTCTCCTGCGGAAGCGGTGCTCGGATCTGAGAAATCAATTGAGATTCCTGTCCTCGGGAAAAAAAGTATAACGATCAAGTGTGGAACTCAACATGATACGGAGATCCTCTACAAACATGAAGGTATGCCATCTGTTCAGAAAAAATGAGCCTCGGGCCATCTCATCATCCACCTCGTGATCGATATCCCGACGAGGCTCTCAGGTGATGAGAAAAAGCTCTATACTGCTCTTCTCGAACTCCAGGGCGGGAAAAAAGCAGGAAAAGGTTTCTTTGAGGGAATCTTCGAATAATACTATTTTTGTTATAGATTATTCATTTCTTGCATCCGTCATCCTGAGTGAAACGAAGGATCCAGAGAAGCAGTAACCTGGATTCTCACCCACAAGGGGTGTACTGACTATCACTTCGTTCAGAATGACGGAACACTGATGGTATTCAAAGTAAAATGATATAAATGAATCAGGGTTCGCTACTCATAGGAAGAATCAGATATGAAAGGTATGTTTGAAGAAAATGAATTCTTGCAATTATTTTCTATTTTATATAATAGGATCCATGTCTACTTCCTATACAGATCTCGTAAATGTTCCCTCTTTCGGAAAGAAGCGTGAAAACAACTTCAATCCTGAACGCGGTGATATGGCATTTTATTGTCGTGATTGTCGGAAAGTCATCGAAGCCATCCAGCTCGAACCGCAGAAGGTCGGGAAAAAAATGAAGGAATATCTCTATGAATGTCCGAGTTGTCATGGGAAACGAGTGGCTATAGGGACAAAAGAGGGACTCAAGGAACACTATGATCGGAAAAACTAAAAAAATGGTTTTATGAAAAAGGAACAAATGATTAATATATTTATCAATCTTATCTCTATAGTATATTTATGAGTATCATTAATAAATAATTCAATTATAGATATAAAGAGCATAGGGAGTATTTTATTCTGTCTGTATACGTTTCTACCTGTAATATACTACATCCTACGGAGCTATATAGTGAAATATAATCATTTAAGTGCCTATCTCACAGTTTGTGTGTTTCAGATTTCTCTATATCCATTTCATCCAGCACATGATGCCTTTATATGATTTATCTATGGCATCTTTCCTATATCAATACTTATATCAGCAGGAATAGTGTTATCAATCCAAAAATCTTTAAAGAAATAGTCTGGTACACTAATTACTTTTGAAGTAATAGTAATTTATGGTATAAGTTACTCACTTGTCGAGTATTTATATTTGCATTCATTATTTTTCTGGATATATATAGACGTATACATTGTATGTACTTATTATCTATGGAAAAACTTACTAGGAAAGAACAGGTCGTCCTCCAGAAAGTGAAGGAATACCTCTTGAATAAAGAGAAGATCACCATCCGAGCGATCCAGACAGCTCTCGGATATGCTTCTCCTCGCTCCATCTCTGTCCTCCTGGAACAGATCATGTCGAAGGGCTGGCTCTATCGAGACAGTCGAGATGAGCTCTGTCTCTCGCCAAGTCTCCAGAGTGACAGCTATGCCGTCCGCGGTATTCCCCTCATCGGGACTGTCGCCTGCGGGATGCCGATATTCGCCGAGGAAAATATCGAAACCGAGATTCCCGTCTCGACGAAGATCGTGAATCAAGTCGATACATACTTCTTTCTCAGGGCTCAGTGAGACTCCATGAATCAGAAATGAATCAATGATGGAGACCTCGTTCTCCTGAAACAGACGAATATCGCACAGAGTGGGAATATCATCGTCGCACTGATCAATGATGAAGCCACACTGAAAGAATATCGACAAGAATGAGAAACCCTATACCTCATTCCCCACTCGGATAATCCCCGGCACAAGCCGATAATCCTCGATGAATCTGATGGGAATATCATGATCCAGTGAACCTTTGTCCGTGCTTTTCCAGGTGATCTCTTTAACTAAATTTCTATGAATCTCAATATACTCATTCTCACCAATTATTTCCTCGCATGAGCCATGATCATTGTGCTCTTTTCATTCTTGATCTAGATACCATTCATGGGATCCCGAAGGTACACTGAAGGAATGCAACTACTTAATCTTGAGACCACATAGACTGCATCGGTTCAAAAATAAAATAAAAATCCCATCTCAGATTCCTGTACACTGTTGCGACACACTCCTCCTGTTCCCATCTAAGACCTAAATTCTAGATTCTAAATCCTAATCTCTCTTCTTATGACTGATAATCGCAAAGATGCACTTGCATCCGCTCTCGCTATGATCGAGAAACAATTCGGCGCAGGTTCTATCATGAAGCTCGGTGAGAAATCTCACCTCGATATCGAGACATTTGGCTCGGGATCGATTGCCCTCGATGATGCTCTCGGTGGTGGATATGCGAAGTGACGAATCGTCGAGATCTATGGACCCGAGTCATCAGGAAAAACAACCCTCACGCTTCATGCGATCGCAGAAACACAACGTGCAGGAGGTACTGCCGCCTTCATCGATGCCGAGCATGCACTCGATCCAGAATATGCTCGTAAGATCGGGGTAAATATCGATGAACTCATCATCTCACAGCCTGACTATGGAGAACAAGCTCTCGAGATCGTCGATGCACTTGTCAGATCAGGAGCGGTCGACCTCATCGTCGTCGACTCAGTCGCTGCTCTCACACCGAAGGCCGAGATCGAGGGAAATATGGGAGACTCATTTATGGGACTCCAGGCTCGTCTGATGTCTCAGGCGCTCCGCAAGATCACGGGTGTGATCAATAAATCTAATTGTACTGTCATATTTATCAATCAGATCCGTATGAAGATCGGAGTTATGTTCGGGAGTCCTGAGACAACTACAGGGGGAAATGCACTGAAGTTCTATGCATCACAGCGACTCGATATCCGTCGCAAGGAGAAGATCGAAGTCGGAACAGGTGATGATAAGGAGGCCATGGGAAACCGAGTCAAGGTAAAAATCGTGAAAAATAAGATCGCAGCTCCATTCAAGGAAGTAGAGATGGATATCATGTTTGCCGAAGGGATATCTCTCGCGGGAGAGGTGATCGATATCGGATCAGAGAAGTGAGTGATCAAAAAAGCATGAGCATTCTACTCATTCGGTGAGACGAAGCTCGGACAGGGTCGAGAGAACTCTATCCGCTTCCTGAAGGAAAATGTAGCACTCTATAAGGAAATCGAGAATGCAGTACGTGCGGTCATGA
>JAYUQR010000076.1:0-4025 GCA_043756665.1 Candidatus Altimarinota bacterium
CTCCTTTCTCTCAAAGCAAAACACCCAGATAACTTTTTTACGAAGTACCATGAACTGCGAACATCACTTGCTTAGGAGGGTCTAGTGAGCAGTTACGAAGAAGAAGAAGGGATAAAATACTTTGGTCGCACGTTGTTGTGCGATTGCCTGGTAAGGAGCCAGTGCATTTCTTGAACAGGAGTTGAGACATGGCAGCAAAAAGTCAACCGGCTCATACCGAATTCTCCCTCAGGGAGGTTCGGCACTTCTATGCACGTGGTGTGCATCACGTCCTTGGTGCCATCGAAAAGGCACTCAAGGATCACCTCACCATCCTGCATGAGGTTTGGGTCTGGGTCTCAAACTTCGTCGAAAACCCGCGCGCGCTGAACCTGTTGAAGGTCCACGCATCCGCGCTGGTTCCGGCGAAGTACAAGACCGCATAAGGCGGTCCTTCTATATTCGAGGATGGTCGCAAGACTCCACCTCGAAACGTTCGAAATTTGGCCCGCCACTGTGCGGGCCTTTTTCTTGCCTATTTTTTGCATTTTCGAGAACGATAGATATACTCATACTATGTCAGTCACAGCCCACCCTCCATCCGAGAGAACCTCCAGAATCAGACGCACAAAGCCTGAGAGGATTTTCGATGATATCAGAATAATCCATGAAAAGATGGATGATCTCTATGCGCTTGCGAAGATCAAACAGGCTGAACTCGATATCGAAAATGGTCAATGTAAAACCTACGATACTATAAAAGAGTTATTATATGATCTGGAACATTAAGCCATCGTATGTTTTTCGGAAGGATTATCGAGGACTCCCCGATGATATTCGACGAAACATACCAGGAATTCTGGAAGCTCTTCTTGAGGATCCATATCAAGATTTCCTTCATACACATCCGCTTCATGACAAACTCTCTGGGTATCATGCATGTAGTATAGATGATGATTATCGGATTATCATGCGGATATCTTCTGAGAAATGACTTATCACGCTTATGGATGTAGGAAATCATGCTATTTACAAACGCTATTAATCACCGATTATCGTCGGTCTTTTGCCTTCTCCACTCTTTTTCATATCCTTTTCCAACTATTCGTAATTAAAATATTGAACTATTATGATATTAGATTGACACCTCGTCTCATCCACCATCCTCGAATCGATTCGAAATGAGATCACCTTCGCACCAACAGGTGATCGACCGATGCTCGCCGTCGTCCTCGTGGGAGTGAATCCTGCAAGTGAGGCCTATATCCGCATGAAGGAGAAGCGTGCTCGTGAGGTGGGGATGCATTTCGGACTCTATAGATTCTCGGGTACTATCGATCAGTGAACTCTCGAAGAAGAAGTACGATCCCTCTCGAACAATGAGAAGATCCACGGCATCATCGTGCAGGCACCACTTCCCTCGCATATCGATCGATATGCGGTCACCGAGTGTATCGACCCTGCGAAGGATGTCGATGGATTCACTCGTGCACAGATCGGTAATATGTTTCTCGGACATGATGGCCTCTGGAGCTGTACTCCGAAGGGTATCATGACCCTCCTGAGGCATTATGATATCGACGTGAAGGGGAAAAATGTGTGTGTTATCGGCAGGTCGAATATCGTCGGGAAGCCGATGTCTCTCATGCTCGTGAATGCATGAGCGACCGTCACGAGCTGTAACAGTCAGACAATAAATCTCGCGGATATTACGAAGAGATCAGATATCATCATCGTCGCAACAGGATCTCCTGGACTCCTCACGCGCGATATGGTGACGAGTGAGAGTATCGTCATCGATGTCGGATCGACCTTCGTCGACGGAGTCGGTCGAGGGGATGCAGATTTCGAAAATCTCCAGGACTACGTCCGCGCGATCTCCCCTGTTCCAGGAGGTGTCTGACCGATGACGGTCGTGACACTTATAGAGAACACCTGGAAGGCATACAAGATGCAGAAAGGGATATAGTGAAGACTCTGTATCGAGTTTTATAGGACACCCACCCTTGCACAAGACAATATTTTGTCATTCTCGTTTACGAGAATCTCTTTGGTGCAAAAAAAAGGAACAGATTCTCCTGTCGGAGAATGACAAAAGAAAGACAATATTACTTCTCCCTCCTCACCACATACTCGACCACATCGAGCAATCGCTCATCATCCCATCATGTGACGATTTCCTTCATTTCAGTCTCCAGA
The DNA here is from genome assembly GCA_043756665.1 of Candidatus Altimarinota bacterium. Taxonomy (GTDB): domain Bacteria; phylum Patescibacteriota; class Gracilibacteria; order BD1-5; family UBA2023; genus STC-74. Next base: position 2,179 of record JAYUQR010000076.1, read on the forward strand.
TTCTGGAGGATTTTTTTTGCCTCCTCGATCCCGACACAGGCGATAATCCCTTTCCCTGCTTTGAGATCTTTTCCCACATTTTTCCCCATGAGTACTGGATCTCACTCAGAGTCGAGGATATCGTCCCGTATCTGGAAGGCTCGACCGAGGAGGAATCCGAATTTTCTGAGAAGTGTGATTTTCTCTGCTCAGGCATCAGCGAGGAGTCCTCCGACCACGAGTGAGGAGGCGATAAATCCTCCAGTTTTCTCATCATGGAGTCTCATGAGCTCACCCTGAGAGAGTGGGTAATCCGCGAGAAATGTATCTCGTACCTGACCACGAGCGACTCCGAGATCACCGATAGCCCGAGCAATCTCAGTTATGATCTCTGGATTTCCAGAACGAGCGAGGAGCTCGAATCCGATACTCTGGAGGGTATCACCGACGAGGACTGCCATAGTCTCTCAGTACACTTTCCAGAGAGTGAGCCTTCCTCGACGATACTCATCATTGTCCATACAGGGGAGATCATCATGCACGAGTGTATAGCAGTGTATGAGTTCTATTCCTACCAGTGCTAGAATTTCATCCTCAGTGATGGGATGCTTCGAGATATGCTCATAGACTAGGATCCCGAGAATCGGTCTGAGCCGTTTCCCTCCTCATTCGACCGCATATCGAAGGGCAGATTCGAAAGTACTCTCGATTCATTCGCTCACTCCATATCGTGTCGAGAAAAATTGCTCGATAGCGTCATTCACTTGTTTCTGATATACTGGAAGCCAATTCTGGAGAGACATTGCGGGAGAAATAAGAGATAAAAGCTATGAACTATGAGATACTACATTTAGACTATAGTACTGAATATGATTTATGTCATTCCTTTAGATCCGTCATCCTGAGTGAAAGGAAGGATCCAGAGTACCAGAAACATGCATTATTCACTCCGTTCAGAATGACAATTATTCAGATTCAATTCTATAAATATTTTTATTTGTCATCCCGAGATACGAGGGATCTGCTCTGATTATTTCCCAATTCAGACTTACTTTTTCTATTCATTCTTACTTATACCTTCGTACTGGTAACTATTTGCCAAAATTTCGCTTCACTCATGCGTAGTATGTGAGTGCTCGATCGAATTCTTCCTGATCGAATTCTGGCCAGAGCTTCTCCGTGAAGTAGTATTCAGAATATGCAGACTGGTAGAGGAAATATCCCGAGTGTCGAATATTGCCCCCCGTTCGGACGATGAGATCGGGAGGTGGATATCGACCCGTATCGAGATAGGTGAGAAATGTTTTCTCATCGAGTTCACTCTGATCGATTCACTCTGATATGCATTGCTTCACTCCCCGAATGATCTCATCCTGACCACTATAGCCGAGAGCAAGAATAACTGTCATTTTTGGTAATTCACTATATGTTGCCTGGAGCGCATCATGGATGAGTATACGGATACGAGAGGGTAGGAGCCAGAGATCTCCCACGAAATCGAGACAAATATTTCCTTTCTGGAACTTTTCTACCAAGGATGGAATTTTCTGTTCGAGAAGAGTATAGATATAATTCAATTCTGCCTCTGAACGTTCGAGAATATTCTCTTTCGAGAGTGCCCAGAAACTCGCATAGGAAATACCCGAATCGAGACAATATCCTATAACTACCTCAAGTGTCTCACCTCACTGTTTATGTCCAAACATGATGGCTGTTGAAAGCTTCTTCGCGAAACGTCGATTCCCATCCATGATAAAGCCAATGTGATTCATAAGTAGCAGTTAGCAGTTAGCAGTTAGCAGTTAGCAGTTAGCAGTTAGCAGTTAGCAGTTAGCAGTTAGCAGTTAGCAGTTAGCAGTTAGCAGTTA
>JAYUQR010000077.1:0-11413 GCA_043756665.1 Candidatus Altimarinota bacterium
TCATCAGATAATAATTCTCTCAAAAGTTCAAGTCTTGGTTTCATTAGAGAAAGCCAAGTACTATGTTCTACACTATCATCATAGTGCTCGAAGGCATTCCCTGTATTGTATGGAGGATCGATGTAGATACACTTCACTTTCGCTTCATATTCTGGGAGGAGAGCCTTGAGGGCAAGAAGATTGTCTCCATGGATGAGCATATTCTCGCTTGTTGGATCTCCATGGGATTTGCTCGGATCCTCGATAAGGATACGAGGTTCGATATTTGCAATATCATAGTCTGGATGATTCTTTCCGATCCAGGTGAGTTCAAGGCGTTGAGTGGACATGAGGGGTTGGAGGTTATGGGGTAATTATCAAGTAATAGATTTTTGGCTCTATGATGAGGAAAATCTAAAAATATATATAGATTTTATAAATTATTTAGACTTTTTTCTAAATAATAGATTCTTGTCTCTGTTATGAGGAAATTGAGGATATTTTGAGTGATTCTCTAAGTAGAATAGTTGTATTTTCTAAATAATAGATTTCTTCCAATATCCTGTCTTTTTATTTCCTATAAATTCTATCAAATTACTTGTTTTCATATATTTTAGTAAATTAGCTATATCATATCGGATCATTTCTGGAAAGAGTGATTGAAACTCATTAATCGTCCCACGACTATGAAACTCAAGATGTTGCAAAATAAGAGCTATTTTTTTATCTCTATCCAATCATCTCAATCTTGTATACTCTGCATTTTTCCCAGTATGCTGGAAGAATCTTTTTGAGAGCAGATATTTGGTCCCTCGACCATGTCCGACATGTTCGATGAGTCCCATTTCGATAAGCGTTTTTTTGTATTCTGGATTTTGGATAGTGCCGTGTTGGCGGATATGTTCCAGTTCGATAATAGACTCAAATGGGAGTATTTCTTGTCTTTCATTTTCCACTCGTTCGATGAATTGTACAAAGTCTGGATCCTGGAGGACGACAGGGATCGAGAGTGTGACTTGGTATGGATCGGCGGTGATGATAGGTTTTCACTTTCCTGAACTGATAGATTCCCGGAAGATATCATCGAGTCATTGCCCTGATTTTTCCATGAGATCGATCATCACACAAGACTCAGCGAGGAGTCTATTGCGAGCGTGCTTGCGATAGAGGATATTCTCGACAGTGATCCCACCAGCGAGTCCCCCAGGACTCTCGATGAGCATATTTTCTGGAGAAAAGAGGATATATATGGATCATCATTGTATACGATAATCTCGATGAACAAAAGCATTGACGACAGCTTCACGGATCGACTTCTCATGATAGGCAGATATCCGTCTCTGGATAAATCCCTCTTGGAATGGAAAGCGGATATTGCGAGCATCGATAGCACTCCAGATTTCTTCGATTGCGAGAACAAATGGTTTTCGGATAATCGAGCGAAAATCAAAATTGGTCTTATCTTTATTGCTTCTCCATTCGAGTATAATCTCTGCTTGAGGAGCATATTTTCGGAATGCCTGTTCAGTTCCTGCGAGGAGTATGCCAGCAAGAAAGATATGTGCCTCATCATCAGCAAGACCGAGACTTATGAGAGTTTTGAGGGTATCGAATCCGAGGTATTCTTTTTTCCCTGTTTCTTGTACCCAGAGTTCTTTTATCTTCTGTAAAGCGAGAGGATCGATATGCTCGAGTGTGACTCCTGGTATCACTTTCTGAGTTTCATCCGTCTGTATCTCATTTAGAATACTTCTGTATTGATCCTCGGGAATATCTCGGCAGGACTCTCCGAAACGAACCCAAGCAATTTTTTCAAATTTTATAACACATCCAGCAGGATGAGCAGGTATAGAAAAGATAAGAATTCTTTTTTCGTCAATAATAAACTCATCAACATCGACTCTTAGTCCACCGAGTTTATTCGCAAGATCATTCGCAAGAGAAGTGTGAGTATCTAAAAATGCCTTGGAACCGACAATAGTTTTTGTTTTGTTCTGAATTCCCAGTATCAAAAATCCACCTCACTCATTAGCAATTGCTGAACAATATTTTGGAAGCTCGTTTTGTTTATCAAATTGGTTTTTCGCTTTTTTGAACTCCAGATTATAATTTTCTGGTTTCTTGATCCATTCACGGATTTCAGTTTCTGTTATTTTTTGGTACATAGTAGGTATGGTCATGGATCTTGCTGGAACTTATTCTATAGAAGATATAAATAAAGCGATTCTTTTTTATAAAGTCTGAAATTTTATCCTCATAAAATCCTTTCTTTCTATCTTTCTCTTGAGCCTTGCCTCTACACCAGTGAGAAGAGTATCTTTTTGTTTATCGATATCATCCTGTATATCATAGAGATTTCTTCGCATATCGGACCGTTTTTTTTCGAGGTCTTTTAATGTTTTCTGAGCCTCAAGTTTCTCTTCGAGCTTGATGAGCTTGCGTGACTGCGTCTTCAGGGTTGCGATATCGATATCGAGTCTTCTGAGCTCTATCTCTACGGAAGTCTTCATATCATCGGTCCATTTCTCGAGCTTGGCGATCTCTTCATCGAAAAATTCACTATTTCTCGTATCGATATTCATGATGAATCCTGTTTCCAGTGACTCCGATATTTCAGAGAGCTTCGCTCTAATATCTGGACCAATAGCTATATTTCCCATAACTTCCCCTGGTACACGCCAGAGTTTTCTGAGTGTATCTGGATCGATAATCTCTCCATTCCCAGTATATCCACTACAGAGAATCTCATCCTCAGTGTCCAGTGCTGATACACTACATCTCGTAAGGGACATATATCCAGATTTTCCGATAAGGGATTCTATGGTGGATATTTTCGATCCATAATTCGAATAGTCGAATGTTATGGAAACTTCAGGGAGATTGTAGTCCAAGACCTCTTCTATGATTCTCTTGGCGAGAGGGTGTCTCGGTCTGTAGAGATGAGCATCCTCGATATTCTTTCACATACGATACGGTCCTGGAGGTATGGTTTCACCAGGGAATGGATTCTCAAGAAGTCTAAATGCGTATCCATCCGTTGCATACTCTGCTTTATTTGCAAGATAGTGCACTGTCAGCTCCCAGAGGGACCTATCATAGTTATCGAGAGAGGATTCACTTATTTCTTTATTCGCTTTAAGTCGATCTCGGACATCTTCATCGAAGTTTTCGAGGAGTTTCTGTCTTGTTTCGGACATATTCTCTTGTATTTTCTCATCCATCTCGGTCTGGAGTGCATCGAATGATGTGTTAATCTCATCAGCAGTACGACACTCTTGATATATCTTTGCAATTCGCTTCTCAAAATCAACCCCAGACTCAATCACTCCTAGTACCTCATCTGATGCTCCAAATACTCCCTTAAACAGATTGAACTTCTGATCGAGAAGTTCAAATACTCTCTGATCAGCTGCATTTCGCCTATTGATAAAGTTAATCACAACAACATCGTGTTTTTGTCAGTAACGGTGACATCTTCCGATTCTTTGTTCAATACGCTGGGGATTCCATGGAAGATCATAATTGATGAGAAGAGAACAAAATTGTAGGTTTATCCCTTCTGCCCCTGCTTCTGTGGCAATCATAATCTCAGCATCATTCTTAAAAGCATCGACGATAGCGGCCCGCATATCCGCTGTCTTTGATCCTGTCACTCGATCAGAATCCTTGTGTACTGACATCCATTTTCTATATATTTCCTGAGAATCTGGGTCCGTATTTGATCCATTAAATAGTATCACTTTTCCTTTATAGCCGTTTTCTTCGAGAAGATTCTTTACATAGGACTGAGTTACTGTTGATTCCGTAAAGATAAGAGCTTTCTTATTGGATCCTATTTTTTCAGTCATTACAAATCCTTCATCGAGTGCCAAAACGAGAGATTCTCACTTTGAGTTCTTTTGGACCTTTATGGCGAGATTTCTTGCATCCTTAAGGGTACTTAGTTCCTCCTCTAGGAGAATGATATCCTCAGGCTTCCAGATTTTCTCTTTTGTATCTGAATCATCCTCATCTCACTCTTCGTTATCAACCCAGTCATCACGGGTTGTTTCAAAATTCTCATATTCGGTAGAGAAAAGATCATCGAGAGGGATATCCGTTCATCTTTGAGCTATTTGGGATTTTGCCTCAGTAATATACCCCTCTATTCGGGTGATAAGTCGTCCAAGGGTTTTCTCGATAGCAAAAGAAGAGGAGGCAAGAAGCTTGCGGAGTATGAGTGTGACGAGTTGTCTCTGACTTGCAGGAAGTGCGTAGAGTATTGGTGACTGCAGATAGTCAGTCACTTTCTCATAGAGCATATTTTCATCTTCTCCAGGATAGTAGTCCTGAGTCATCGGTATGCGTTTCGTATATTTGATATACTCGAGAACTTGTCTTCGGAGGGTGCGATTGCAAATCGGTGCGAGCCTCTCTCTCAGTTCCAGAAACATATCCGCATTGGACCGAGTTCATGGTAGGATATCTTCAGGACTTATATCTGCAGGATTGATAGTCTGTTCTTTTGATACTCGTGAATATTTCGCCTTGAAGCTCTTTAGATCCCCAAAATGGTGTTCATCTATGATACTCACGAGCCCATAGAGCTCCAGGAGGGAGTTTTGGAGTGGTGTAGCTGTTAAGAGAATCTTTGGTGCATGTGCGACCGCATCTTTGATGGACCTGGCTGTTTTATTTCCAGTCTTATATACGTTTCTTAGTCTATGAGCCTCATCGATAACAACAAGGTCCCAAGGTACTTGCCTGAGATATGCTCATTTTGAACTCGAGAACTGATAAGATGTTATGACTACCTGGGCCTCTTGATTGAATGGATTGAGGTTCCCTGACTTGATTATTTCATTGAAAGATTTCTTTTCCATAATAAGTGATGGAAGGAAGAATTTTTCTGAAAGCTCAGTAGTCCATTGTTTTCGGAGATTCGCAGGAACAATGAGTAATATTTTTTGCTTTTTCTCAGCCCATTTTTGAGCCATTACCATACCTGCTTCGATTGTTTTTCCAAGACCTACCTCATCCGCTAGAATAGCACCCTTTGAAAGTGGTGAGCGAAATGCAAAAAGGGCAGCTTCAATCTGATGAGGATTGATATCTACTTGAGCATTTGCAAGTGTAGCAGAGAACTTTTCTACTGTATCCGAGGATTTACGAAGAGTGAGCTCATGAGCATGAATGAGAGCATGATAAGGGGTAACGGTATTCATATTTTTACTGTATCGAAAATCGTCATTTTTCCAACTCTTTATCAGTCAATTATTAGGTGCGTGAAGATTCTGGAATTACAGCAGGAGATAATATTTTGACTCATTTAGATAAATACGGTATCATAAAACACATATCACATAAATACAGAGTATGGCAAAATGAGTCGGAAAAGACTTTGAACATGAGGGAAATCCACTTAGTGCAAGTGGATGGCTACATTTCTTTAGACAAAATATACGTGGATTTCAATGAAGTCAATATGACAATATTGACTATTTCGGATCCCTCGAGAAGATCCTAGAAGTACTAAATACTACAAAAGAGAGAGTTACTGGCATTGTTACCAGTGATTTTTCCGAAGGTGCTAACACGAGAAATCAGAGTGGTGAGATTACTTTGAGTAAGGAGCTTCAAGAAAGTATCGTGAAGCGACTGAGAAAACTACTTTCTCAACAAAAGTGAGGGAAAAAATGTATTGAGGAGGTCTCTGTTGTGCAATCACTTGATACTATCCTTTCACAAATAGAAATATCTGAAATGAGAACAAAAGATCAATGGATCACTCATTTTAATTCGGAATGATTGGATGCAGTCAGTAGAGAATTTGATAGGATAGTGAAACAAGCAATCAAAATTATTGTTGCTAACACGAAAAATAGAGTACCTGGAAGACAGATCAGTACTCGAGTTACAAATGCTCACTATAAAATGGAGTGAGAAAATATAACTATGAGTACCGATCTCGAAAAACAGATTCAATTTCAGATACAGCAAATATCTGATGATCGTACACAGGTACAACGAGAAAGACCAGGAAAAGAGGCATTGGCTCGATCATTGAAACCAGTTGCTTTGCTGGATATCCAATCTCTTCCTCAGGCTGGATGATGACAAATTGCATGAAGACGGACAGTCGGGTCTTGAGGGGCTAGTTGAGATGATTTATTTTTACCTGCCCGAGGAAAAAGGATATGAAAAAAGTGACCATCAGATGGTAATGACGATTAATTACTCCACCTTCGTCAGTATCTCATATCCTGTCTCGGTCACGAGTATCGTATGTTCCCATTGGGCTGAGAGAGATCCATCCTTTGTTCTGACGGTCCACTCATCCTTGTCGAGTTTCGTCGCATATTTCCCATCATTGATCATCGGTTCGATGGTGAAGATCATCCCAGTCTGCATCTTCGGACCGCTATTTTTCTCTGCCTTGTGATAGACATAGGGTTCCTCGTGGAAATATACTCCGACACCATGACCTGTATAGTCTCGTACGACAGAACATCCCTCGGATTCCGCATATTTCGCGATCTCATAGCCGATATTCCCGAAGTGATTCCCGGGTCTTACCTGAGCAATCCCGATCTCCCACGAGCGCTTCGCGACATCGATGATATGTGCTGCCTTCTCGCTAATCTCACCAACTGAGAACATACGACTCGCATCACCATAGTAGCTATCGACGATCGTCGTGACATCGATATTGAGGATATCCCCATCTTTGAGGATTTCGTCTTCTCTCGGAATTCCATGACAGACGATATCATTGAGCGAAATACAGGTACATCGAGGATACCCTCATTTCCCATACTTATTGTTCCCGAGATAGTCGATACAGGCAGAGATCCCTCCATTTTTCTGGATATAGGCATTCATGATCGTATCGAGCTCGAGGGTAGTCACACCCGCACGTACATACTGTCCGATCATATCGAGGGTCATAGCGGTGAGCTTCGATGCTTTACGGATTCACTCGATATGTTCAGGGGTTTTGATGAGTATCTTTGACATGAGTGAGTGTTAGAATATTAGAGTCTTAGAGTCTTAGAGTCTTAGAGTCTTGGAGTCTTGGAGTCTTGGAGTCTTGGAGTCTTGGAGTCTTGGAGTCTTGGAAAGTTGGAATGTTGGAGTGATGGATTCTTAGAGTTTCGGGAAAGGGTAGATGTTATTTCTGAGAGCGTTTTGTTTTTATATAACTGGAGAGCTTCATGAGGAGTAACTCAATAGAATCTTCAATTTTCTGAGAATCTTCTTTTGAGATCATTTCGAGTTCTCGCGCAAGTATGATCTGTGTCTCGAGTTCTGCACAGGATCATCTCGAAATATGGAGAAAATGTATGTTTTCCTGAATAGTTCATCTCCCACTTCACTCTGCAATATTACTTGCTATTGATATACTTGAACGTTTCATCTGATCAACGAGACCATATATTTCTGTTTTTGGGAATTCTGAACAGAGAATATATATTTTTTTCGAAAGTTCTATAGAAAGCTTCCAGATATCAAGATTTTTATAGATTGATTGAGCCATTGTATGTTTTTAATGATCTAAGACTCTAAGATTCCATCACTCCAACATTCATAGTTATCCTATGACCTCCCTCGGTTTAGATCCATCGGCTGGACCGACGATACCGAGTTTTTCGAGGATATCGACCACACGAGCAGCACGGCCATAACCGAGCTTCAGATGGCGTTGGAGCATCGAAGTGCTACATTTTCCATTCGACCGTACGAGTTCGATCGCTTCATCGATGATTTTCGGATCTTCCTCGAATCCACTATTACTACTCGTATCTCCTCAGGAAGCACCTTCCCAATTGCCCCGATCACCTTCGATAATCGAGTGATCGTAGATATCCTCGAGCATGGTAGGATCGATCGTCCGCTTGATATGATTCACGACCCGTTCGACTTCATCAGTCTCGACGAGGACTCACTGGAGGCGAGTCGTCGCCATGGCACCCGTCGGGAAATAGAGCATATCCCCACGACCGAGGAGATCTTCGGCTCCGATCTGATCGAGGATGGTACGAGAGTCGACATTCGAGGCGACGGTAAAGGCTACTCGAGAAGGGACATTCGCCTTGATAAGTCCCGTGATGACATCGACGGATGGACGCTGGGTCGCGAGGATGAGGTGGAGTCCGACGGCACGAGCCTTCTGGGCGATGCGCGTCACTGCTGCCTCGACTTCCTTCTTGTTCCCACTCATCATGAGGTCAGCGAGCTCATCGATGATGATGACGATCACGGGCATTCGGTCTTTCGGATTGACCTTCGCGTTGTACTCCTCGAGATTTCGCACACTCATCGGTTTCAGCGTACTGTATCGTCGTTCCATCTCGGCGACTCACCATTTGAGCGCATTGAGTGCCTTATCTGGCGCATTGATGACAGGAGTGAGGAGGTGAGGAATGCCATCATAGATCCCGAGCTCGACCTGTTTCGGATCGACCATGATCATGCGGAGTTCGGAGGGGGTATTCTTGTAGAGCATCGAGAGGATAAAACCATTCATCCCGACGGACTTTCCTGAGCCGGTCTGTCCTGCGATGAGGAGATGAGGCATCTTCGCGAGATCACCGACGATGAAGTCTCCATTGATATCCTTCCCTATGGCGAGTGCGAGCTTCGACTTATGGTGGGTGAAGCTATCATCTTCGAGAACTTCTCGGATCCCGACGGTATCTCGTTTCTCATTCGGAACTTCGATTCCGACGAGTCCGAGTCACGGTATTGGTGCCTGGATACGGATAGATTTTGCTTTCAATGCCAGGGTGAGGTCCTTCTTCAGCGACTCGATCTTCGAGAGGCGGACTCACTCGCTCGGACGGAGTCGATACTGGATGACCGTCGGTCATACGCATTCCTCTTCCATTTCGACATCGATACCGAACTGGAGAAATGTTTTCTGGATGAGGAGAGACTTCTCTTCGATCTCATCGGGAGAGACGGTATTCTTGTGCTCGATCTTATTCAAGAGTTTGATACTCGGATAATCCCAAGTACCAAAATCGAGAGACTTTGTCGGGACTTTTGATTTGATGATCTTACCATCGAGCGTCTCTATGGGGACTTTTTTCGTGAGTCCAGAAAAGGCATTTGCGAGGATTCACTTCCCTGTCATGGGAGTTTTTTCTTCTTTTCTTTCTTTTGACCTATGGAGCTCAGTGAGCTTGCGTTCGAGCTCTTCAGCCTTTTTCTTATAGGCACTCTCTCATTTTATTCTCTTCGGTTCTATTTCTTCTTCATTACTTGGGAGGATTACTTCCCTGACATTCGAAAATGAAGGAACGGAACTGCGAACACGGGAGAGGATATCTCGGTACGATATCCGGAGAGTCATCCAGATACTCGCAGCAAAGATAACAAATAGAGCGAGGACCGCAGCAGAGCGACCGAGAAGTGTGACTATGAGCTCATGGAGGTCAAAAAATCCGATAGTCATCGATCGTGAGAGTCCGATCAGTGATGAGATCGCTATGAAGTAGAAGAGAATCCCCACGAATCGGGTGATCGACCACGATGCCTTCTTCACGAGGATCATAATCCCGAGGATGACCGTGATCGGTGAGAATATCCAGCGATAATACTCGAGAGAGAAGAGATATGCACCGAGGAGAGAGAAGTATTTCCCGATAATAGATGCTTCCTTGGTCGAGAGGAACATGAGGGTTCCGAGGATTATGAGGATGCCTCCAGCGAGCATATTCTGGAGTTCGACAGTCATGAAGCTTTGGTGGTGTGTTTTCTTTTTGGTCATGGCTGCATTATAGAGAAAAATGGAGGCTATGCAAAAGGAAAAAATAAGTATATTGTACAATAATTTTTATAAAAGTTTTGACAAAAGAGAGAGAGAATGGTATTCTTTTCTTATATATTATATAATTTCACGTTTTATGGATGCAAATACATCTGCATGAAATACAGAAAGGTACATCAATTCAATTTTAGTTTGAGATACTGTCACAGAGTCTGTAAACTGATTCTCAAATAATAGTATAAATTATGGTAATAGCATTTACCATACATATAGAGTACAGGAAATTCGTGGTGATAAAATTATAGCAGAGGTTATTGTTGCATATTGAGCTGGATCAACTAGACCTAAATGAACGATATTGACATTCACTCGAGAACAGTGGATTCAAATGAAACAAACTGTAATCGACCAAATGAATCAAAGAGCTCGAGCTAATGCGGTAGTCTGAGAACTTAAGGATTCTGTTTCGTCACTACTCAATGAGTAATTTTTCATATTCTTCTCTTTTTACAAGAATCAATAAGAATAATTAATCCAAAAAAATATTCTGATTTTCCCTACACTTCGTGGGCTTTTTCTTGCTTTTTCTTATTTTTTCCGTACATTTTTTTGACTGGATTATTTCTCGCCTCATGAGTGATGAAACAGAAGTATAAACCCATTTTTCTATGCTCAAACTTATCGATACACTTCGTGCGAAGCCCACTGATCGGACTATTCGACTTTTTCGAGTAGGATTCGCGATCATTCTCCTCTTCGTCATCACTTTCGGGATACAGTTGACTCACTGGAACTACAGGAGTATCCCACAGAGCCTCATCTATATCCTCTACTTCTTCCCACTCGTAGGTCTACTACGATGAATACTCGATCCAGGGATTGTACGAAAGAAGATCTGGAAATGGACTGTATTCTCGATTGGTATCACGATGATGATCCTCTCACTCTTTCTCATCGAGACGGATACAATATCCCACACACTCTCTCCGATAGTAGTTACTACCTCGAGTGGGATATCAGCTGATCAACTCTCGGATAGATCACTCCTTCCCGATGCGACACCATTTATTATTGATTCAGATTTCTGGATTGGTTTCTTTGGATTCTGGGTCGCGATTTTCGGATTCGCCCTCACGAGCAAAAATATCACGAAGAAAAATGAGCGATACGGTGAGAAGGTGACGAAGATACGAGTGTAATATTTTCTCTCTCTACTCCCATGAAAATGGGGGTATTTTTTTGTCGAATCTAAGGTTTCTGAAATTGTCCCAGAAACACTAGATTCCTGCATTCCCCCAGGGGACACTCTCTTGGACTTTCATCCAATTCACCTTCGTCGCAGGAATGACAGACGTATTTTGTCATTCCGCACTTATTGCGGAATCTTGTTCCCCTCCTTTGTAGAAAATTTGTAGAAAATTCGCTATTTCTTCCCATGCCACGCAGGAATGACAAGGATTTATACAATATCTCGCATACTGAGCTGGATTTTCCCAGTTTTTGTATCGATTCCTGTGACACGGACTCGGATATGATCGCCGACACTCACGATTTCTGATGGATTTTTCACGAATCTGTCAGCCATCTGTGAGACGTGGACGAGTCCATCGTTCTTGAGTCCGATATCGACAAATGCACCGAAGGCAACGACATTTCGTACCACTCCATCGAATATCATCCCCT
>JAYUQR010000078.1:0-30074 GCA_043756665.1 Candidatus Altimarinota bacterium
TTTTTCTCGACTGTAGTGAGAGCGGTATCTATCTTGATTGCAAGATCTCCAGTCTTCGCATTCTCTATGAGATATGACCACCTTGAAATATCTGGAAGATAGAATACATTCTTCATCGTATAGAATTCGATCATTTCGATATATTTCTCTTTTCATTCTGATATGAGCTCTTGCCTTCGTTCTTCGAATTTGTCATTGGCAAACTTCAAGAAGATGAGACCAAGGACCACATGCTTGTATTCTGATGATTCGACGGAGCCACGGAGCTTGTTAGCTGATTCCCAGAGTGTTTCTTCGATACTTTTTTCTTTGGTAGCTTTGGGCATAGATCTCTTGTTAGCAATATTTTCTCTAGTATATCCAGGCTCTCATTTTCTACAAATAATAATCCCCTCCCGAATCATCAGGAAGGGATCATATTATTTTGGACATATTAGAACTTCGCCAATTTTCTCGCAAGTGCGAGCTCTTCTGGATATTTTTCGAGGACTGCCATCTGCTTCTCGTAGGAACCACGAGTGGCTATTTTTGCAGATTTGAGGAAGTGTGAGAGTTGTTTCTGAGTTGCTGTCATAGGAGTATTTCTAGTGAGATATTATGGAGATCCATTTCTTTATTTATTGCAGATATTTTTTCTAGGAGATGAGTTCAAGTATATTGAGAATAGGTGAGTCTGTCAAATATTTCATCTGTCTCTATATACTGAGTATGGAATACCTTACCTTCACGATCTTTCTCGGCAATGAGTATATTTGCAGATGGATAAGTTTTTCAGATAGCTCTGACTACTTCAACTGATTTATAGTATTTTTCTACGAATACCTCTGTCGGAACATTTTTGAGTTTCTCTTGTTCTCGCTTCTTGGTATAAAGATAGGAGATTATAGTATCCTGCATGACGAGGACGACTGAGAAGGCGACTCACCTTTTCTCACACTGAGCAATATTCTCTTCTGCTTTTTTCTGATTCGAGAAGGTACCATCCACGATCATATTATATCCTTGCTTGATACAGACACTATACATACGATCCATGACACGACTGGCGTACTGGTGGAACTCTGCAGCATTGGATCCGATATATCCCTCGAATAGAGAACGATAGATATCAGTATCGAGGGTGACGTAGTGTTCGATATCAGGAAAGGACTCGATCCACTCGGTCTTGCCAGCTCACGGAGCACCTGCGAGAAATATTACAGGGATGAAAGTGTCATTATAGTGATATTTCAGAGGACTATCTGCAAGTATACTTTTCTGAAGATACTCTGCCATAAGCTTCACTCCGTCATCTGTATGAGGAAATACTGGATATGTCATGATTTTATTTTAGAGATATTTTTTGTTTTTCCAAACCAAAAAATCCCTTGTTTTCACAAAGGATAGTACAGAGCAAAATGGTGGGAATGCCGGGGCTCGAACCCGGGACCTTGGCCTTAAAAGGGCCCTGCTCTACCAACTGAGCTACATTCCCAAAACTGACTGCCGGCGGTATCATATAAATAATTGTATTTTTGTCGAATTTTTTTTCGTTTTTCCCATGCTTTCCTTTTGCAATAGAGCCAAAAAAGCATATATTGGAACACAATTCTTCCCACACCTTCTGATCTCCCAAAACCACTATGCGAAAAAATCGATTCCGATTTTCCTTCAAAGAGCATCTTTCTATATTTCTCATATTCTGTCTCCTGGTATCTCAGACGATTCAGGTTTCTTTTTTCGACTCGATCGAGGCCGCCGTCGATGACTATCGTGACCTCGTATCGATCATGGTGGATCGGGAAACGTACTCGAAACAATCGGGCAAGATTAAGCGGTATAGTGAGGATATCCAGTCCTATCTCGGGAATACTCGAGTCTCTCTGTTTATCGTCGATGCAGATACTCCTCCCGTTGCTCTCGCAGCCCAGAATGAGAAACTCTACTATGATGGGGATGGTCAGAGGGGAATCACTAGTCTCGTCGGGACGATATTGATCGGGAATATTCCTCTCCCGATCGTACACCGAGAAGGGAAGAGTTTTCCGAGTCTCTATCCCTATGTGGACTTCGATGATAAGCGATTCGTCTACAGTGATCTCACTCGTCGATATGAGTATGCGAATAGTACTCGTGAGACGACGGATGTCGAGATCTGGCATGGTGTGATCAATCCGAGTGTCGGGCGTATTTGGGAGTGAGGGAAGGATATCGACAAGATATGAGTATTTCTCGATAAGACGCATGATTTCTATACAAAAAAAGGGAAATTTGTTCCGTCGACACTCCCGCCAAGAGTATTCTATTATGATGGATTCAATGAGAGTCGTGCACTTGATCCGAGGAGTCTGTATCAGTATAGTCTCTCGATCGCGAATGCTGAGAACTTTGCTTATAAAAGATTTACGAAATATCTTCTCAAGGATATCAATACACAACTTGCCCGTTATGATGTCAGTACCAAGGATACTGCCCTTATGGATTTTATTGACTCGATTGGACTGCCGAGCGGTGGGGCAGACACTCTGAGTGATGATACGATACGAGATATACCAGATATTCAGACAGCCCGACCGATCGGGTGACTCGTAAAAAAACTCTACGAAGTGCTCAATAAAAAGACACTTTCCGATGAGCAACTTTTTGTTCACAATGCAGGTCGGTATAATAAAGGTTCTACAGTGAATATCGATCAGCCAACTATCCAGGGGACACTGATGGATGAAGTAGCACTCTCGATTCTGAAGGAGTGAAATTCAGCCATGGAAAATGCCATAGATGAGCAGATCCGAGGAGCGAACTATGCCCGTAAGCTCTATATATTCGATCGGATAACTCGCGGTTCAAAATCCTATAATGGGTATTTTTTCTGAAAAGAATCTTCATCGATTACTTCTCCTGATCAGTGTACGATTGCTCGAGGATTTTCGGGGACTGACGATCCATTTTGACAGTCGGTGAGAGTCGAAGCAAATGTCGCCTATGATATCAATACGACAGAGTCACATGCGAATCTCCTCAAAAAAGATACTGAGGAACTCGTGCCGATCCACAGGAGTGCAGCATACTCATGTTTCGACCCCGCTAACGGTACCCCGAAACTGAAGGCATATTGGTGAGGGAACTCACTCCTACGAGTCGCGATTCCATGATATGATGCGACGAAAGTCCTCTCGAGTGATATTGTTTCAGATATTCAGTGATTTACCCAGCCTATTTTCTCACTCGGTGGTATGCGAGAGACGACTCGACTCAAGAATCCATCACTCGCTGACTGTCAGGATACAGGGTATCAATATGCCCTCCTTGCCCCGTATACGTATACATACACCGATCAGGGTGACGGCTATGGTTTACCAGGAGTAACCTGCACTCTCTGATGGCCCAAGGAATGGAATACAGCAAATGGATTGTGTCCTGAAGATCTCGCCGGTAGGAGTCCGAGATATAGCTGTCTCACAGAACATGAGGTACTGGGAAACATCCCGACCGTTGTCCAGTCGATCTCTGACTACAAGACAAAGACATGTTTCGCAGGTTCACTCTCACTCGATGGTCGAGTGGTGCGCAGTGGTACCAATAAATGTACAGAGACACGTTGATCAGGAGAGGATCAACAAGAAATCGACACCACGACATATGAAGATCGTGCCTATCATAGTATCCCATCTCTGTGGAAACATGTATCTCCGACGATTGATGAGATCAGTGCTGCAGAGAAAAATGGTGTTACACCGTCTATTCCTGTGGATATAGACAGGAGTTTCGAATTCATTACCCCAAAGGGCAATAGGGCTCGATTTACGTATCCTGATTTCTTCCGATCCCCAGGTACAGATATTGCGACAATGCGTCTCTGGCTCAAGGTATTTTCAGAATCGCAATGGAAAAAAGTCATCGATACAGATACTCTAACGAATCTCAGTACAGATCAAATAGAAGCAAATGGATATATCGGTGCAGCCCCACTCCCCGTCAATCCGATCGACTGGAATGTGCTCATATCGGATGCTGCACTCGAAAAAATTATCCAGGCAAAAAACTGGATGCATCCTGATGTATCTGAAAAAACAAACAAGATCGTAGAGACGTCACTCTCATACTCCCATGAGTATGGATGAGATCCTTCGAATAATCCTCCACTCCTCCCATCGATAGGATCGGGATATGATATCGCCTACCTCTGACTCACCTCACTTATCCCTCTCGGAGAGTCTACTGAGACAGATTCACTTCAAAATGACTATACGACACAGATTGCAGCACTCCAAGCACTGAATATGGGTGAGGATGGTGTTGCAGGAAGAGACAGTGACTATAAGGCAAGTGCTCAGTGCGGTCCACCAGATGGTGTGATGATATTTCAGTGGCCCAGTGCTATCATGTGTTGGATTTCGACGCTCCTTCCTCCGAAGATCAGCGCTGGTTCTTGTGGTGGGAGTACGATATGAGGGCAAAAATCAGGAAGAGCTATTTTCTCACTCGATCAGGATACGAGAAATTCTCCATGAGAACTGAAGAAGATCTATGATCGTGCGAAACTCATCTATAGTGTCGAAAAAACAGTCATGCTTCCATGAGAATCACAGTCTCTGATATTTGATTTTGTCACGATAGAGGGGAGTCATATCGAACTCCCGATGGATAGTAGGGTACAACTCGATATCATCTCTCTCGAATCGAGCGGATCACTCGTGGCGAAGAATCGTTGGAATGAATATCTCGAGATCGCACCAACCGTATCACCATATGGGAATAAGGGAGGTCAATTTACCATCCTCTCCCAAGATAAACTCTTCAATTGAGTCATCAGGGCAACACTCATAACGCCTCTTCCAGATAAAACAGAGTATACGACGGTATCTCAGAATCTCACCCTACGTGTGAGTGATGAGTATATATCAGTGACGCCAACACTTGATGGCACATGAGTCTCGACGATCGATACCACGAGCTGATCTCCCGTGAAGCTCACTCTCGCACTCCAGAATGCAAAAGGTGAGAGTATCAAGGCGAGTCTCCCTTATACGCTCGATATCTATGATTCCTATGATGATACGCTCATCGAATCGGGAATCACGATCCTCAATAATGAGTATACACTTTCCTATACATATTCGAAAAAAATCGGTACCTACCGATTCGTTCTCACTGACGCCGCTGGACATCACGGAGAATCGACACTTGTGGTTACGTCAGGGCCACTTGATCGAGCAACATTTACCCCTATTTCTTCCGCGATCGTCATGGGCTCTGATTCCCTCGGTATCCTGCGACTTACAGATAAGCTCTGAAATATACTCACTCCAGAACTCCATAACATCGATGTCACGGTTCGGGGAGGATATATCATCGACTGAGAAGGGAATCACCGAGAAAAATTGCATCTCGATTCTATCGAGAGTGAACTCATCCTGTCCTATGGTGCCCTCGAAAGTGGGGTACTCACGCTTACTTTTAGTATCGATGGTACCGTTCAACTCATTTCGAATATCGATATTCTCTCGAAGGCGAGAGTCGTTCTCGAGCGATCAAAAAAACCCGAAGTAGCATGAGATCCTATCACCGTAAAGCTCAAAGTGCTTGGTCAAGATGATACACTCGTCTCAGGATTTTCTTCTGTTGCTGTCCTTACTCTTCCCGAGTCTGCCGGATATTTCTCAGTCGGCCCATCTGTAGAGATTGTGAATGGACTGAGTAAAGATTTTCTATTTTATCCAGGGAGGGTATCAGGAGATCATTCACTCTCACTCGATATACCAGGAATCGGGAAAATCTCCGATATTGCATTTTCGATCGATCCAGGTATTCCTATGTACATGACTCCCAATATAACGGACTCAGTATTTTCATTTACACTTCGGGATCGCTATGGAAATATCTCACCGAAAAATTATCCTGGAAAGCTTAGTCGAAATGCTGAGGCAGAAAAATCGATCACTTTTGCAAATGGGATCTATTCTGAGTCGAGAAATCCAGGATATTATACCCTCAGATCACCTACCATCGCGGATAATACAATAAAATATCGTGATACAAGTGGTGAATATACCCTCACTGGTATATCGTATGCTGCTATCTATGTTCCTCCGACACAAACTGATTTTACATTCCTTCCTGATTATAATGCGAGATATACTGTCTTAGCTGGAGGAACATATCTCCGTCAGGGTGAGCAAATCCTCTATGCATCTGGAAAAACATCGTCGAGTCTCGCGGTGAGTACATTACTCGATTCACCCTATCAGAGAGATTCTCTTCTGAGAGTTTCACCCAGTGGATCGATCGATATTGGTCAGACCCCAGAATCATCGATAGATTCGCATGTATCGATCGAACAGAGAAATCTCGTCGTCACTGTTCGTGATGAGGTGACACATACAGATATAGCCAGAGTCGGGTATCCGATACTCGAGAGCGAACTTTCATATTGTCATGAAAATGAGTGAGAAAAACTCTGTCCGACCTACTTTGAGAGGGGACATATAGCACTGATATGATTCGATAACACGGCATACACATGATCACTTCGGTGAGATGAGCTCACACTTGGAACTCCGACGACGAATCTTATCCAGTATCGTCGTGGTTATGGTTGGACGCTCGCTGGATGAGTGACAGTATCACTCGAAAATTCCTCTGAGAGCCCACATCTTCTCATATCCCTGCACTATAATGGTTCAAAGATAGGAAAAATTATCGTTGCCACAGAGAGAACCAAGAGTGTAGTGCGTTCGAGTGATATCTCTACACCGAGAGCGATATCAACCCCAATCCTCTCAGATAAGGAACTCGGCTACTCGATCGAGGAGAGCTATGATACCGTCTTCGATCCGCTCGTCCATGGATATTCGATCCTCGCCTCATCGACGACACAACAACTCGATGAGGAGCGTATAGGGCCGAATCATATAGACTCCATAGGATCACTCGATGAGCTTCCTGGAGTTGGTTGGAGGGGAAAAAATAGACTCCTCCTCTCCTACAGTGCAGGTGATACTGTCGGAGAATCTTCCAGATGGTTTCATACATATACCTATGTGAATCTCGGAGATCCAGTGGCCCATATAGATCATGGTGCTCCAGGGACTCAGATCGATGGCATCGATCGGAGTATCGGTACACAGATCACCTCAGATGCCCATGGATCGATCCGTTCCTATGTCCATAAGGATATGAATCATGATGGGTTCGAGGACATAGTCATTATCTATGAAGATGGATTTATCGAGCTGCTCGTGAATATTGGATGATCTTTTCGTAGCAAAAAAATGATCGCCTATATCCCAGATCTCGGAACTCGAGATATCTCTATCTGAGATTTCAGGTGAGATGGGTATGGAGATATCATATCACTCGACGGATCAGGTTCACTCATCCTCCTCGACAATGACTTCCGGAAATTGACTCGTCTTCCGATACGTATCGATAATCCTGAGTCTCTCTCACCTCCTGCAGGGATTACCCAGTTCCAGATCTATGATATGGATTATGATGGTCGTGATGATATCGTGATTCTCACCGAGAAGTGAGAGCTCTCGATTCTCTACGGTACTCCTGAAGGTGGACGATTTACTCAAAAAATCCTGGATAAAACACTCTGAGTATCACTTTCATCTGAGGATAATCCCTATGGATGAGCATTTACGGCTGATATTATCCCACAACTTGGAGATATTCACCTCCCGACGACTGGTACTGGTATCGATGATGCCACGCTCCAGTCTGAGGTCTACTACCAGAGGCAGGTGGAGAATGTATCTCGTCCAGGCACCTTTCGTGAAAATGACCTCCTCGTCACTGATCCGACTCTCATCAATACTATCCTCTCGACGAATCTCGTAGATCCGAATACCTCAGAGAGTCCCACACGGAGAAGGACGTATATCAAGAGTGAATATGCGAGTGCCTATGGAGTCGAGATCGAGAAATCCTACACGAATCTCGCAGGATCAATCCTCCATGCAGGAGATACAGTCGAAGCAGATATCAGTATAAAAAATACTACAGGGAAAAAGATATCGAATACGGAGTATCTCGATACAATCCCAGAGATTTTTGACAGAGCCAATACGAAAAAATATACACTCGTCCTCGATGGGAAGAGTGAGGAGAGGGAATTTCATCCACTCAGTGATGACTATGATGCTCTGTTCCGACTCATCGATATCCCTCCCTGAGCAACCCTCCATATCCTCTATGAGCTCGAGGCACTTCCCGCAAGTTATGGAAAGATGGTCGTAGATAGACTCGAGTGAGGTGAGGTTGGCGATGATCTCTATGGTGATGTTGGTTTCGAAACCTCGACAACCTGTGGTGCCTCGATGATCCTCTGGAGATCGACAGCAGTTCGTGCCTATCAGCGAGGGACTCGAGAATTCACTCCTGCTGAGATCCCAGCATCGATCCAATCGAGGATCACTGATGCTGATAAAAATGGAACTCCTGATAGTATAGAGAATATGAGTCTCGCTGATCGGAAAAAGGCCTATGAAACCATGGGGAATGGTACGAACCTCTCATCTGATTCGAGAAATCTCATCCATGCTGACATCGCAGGAAATGGGAATATCCTCGATATCGGGCTTTCTGATCGATCCATCACTGAGATCACTGATATCGCACAGAATCTCGCTGATGGACTCTCCTGTGGATTCGGAGGGGGATCATGTATGAGCTTCCCACTCAACTGGGCACCACTCGCTCCAGGAAGTGTTCCATCGGTATTCGGTATGCCCCTCGGAAAGCTCACCCCTTCGACGGGAGTTCCTATTTTTTCAGCGTTGACTTGTTTTCCTATGCCACTGCTTCTTCCCTGTGGATTTGCCATGTGTCCGTATAGTCTCGGTATCCCTGCTGTTGGACCCACGCCACTATTTTCCTTCGATGCACCATCTCTCCAGCCTGGATTCGGGAATATTGCTGCTTGTACTGGGTGAAAGCCATGAGCGGGAGGGATACTCGGAACAACGTCAGTCACCAACGCTATCCGTATCTATGTCACGCCGACACTCACGCTCGGTATGGGAACGGCAATGTGTTTCGGTGGACCCGCTATCGTCGCAGGAAATGCTATCCCCATGTGAGTCTCCCCCCTCATTCCATGAGGGAACTGTATCGTCATGGCTCAACCCATGCCATTCTGTAAGGGTGATGGATCATCGAGTGATGGAGATATCAGGTGAGTCTCCTGACTTGGCTGAGTGACGAAGGCATGGAATAGTGAGAGCTGCAAAATGCAGGCAACAACGACCACGAAATCCCGAGACAAAGATCTCGATACCGACATCATCAGCTATCTCAAGAGTAAGGATACCACGAGACTGAATGCTATCTACTCCAATCTCGCGAAACGTGGACCACGCACTCTCTCGGGAGGGCCAGCGATGACGATCGGTGGATGAGGCGATGGAGAAGTGAGTATCGAGATCGACTCAAAGAAACCCCTCTCACTCGGGAATATCGTGAAAGTGAAAAATATCCGAGTTGCCGCCTTTCCCGACTTTATCATGAACTGGGTCGCTCGCCAGACCGATGAGATCACGAACAAACTCTTTTCCCTTCCGAATCTCATCATCATCCCACCGACGGACCTCGGGCCCAATGCTCAGATCGACGGGACTCCAGAGTCAGCCAAAAAACTCCTGAGTGATGCTATAGACGGAGCCTCTACAGAAAAGCTCTCACGAGAGATGAAGTGAGCCTTCGATGCGACGAATGTGACCCAACCATTTATCCAGAAGACAGGTGGCCAATATAAACCTTGATCAGATCTCGCAGGGTCACTCTGATCCTCGACGAAATCATATGATGCCTGGCTCGATAAGAAGGTCAGTGAGAACTCATCGACGATCAACTCAGTTCAGGGTTCTGCGAATGCACTCAGGATGGCCTATAAGTCCATCGGTCAGTGGCCATTCCTGCGAATCAATCACACATCCGTCAGTGTGAATGTCCCATGGCCCCTCCCACAAGAGCTCGATAAATATGCGAGGTCACTCGATCAATACTCTGAGGAGATCGCGAACATGAAGAAGAGCTGGTGTGATGGGAAGGCTGATCCGAACTGTATTACCGGAAAGGCGAGCGCTGACCTTGGTGCATTCCAATCAAGTCTCCAGCGCAATCTCAAGGTCCTCGAATCTTATCGTCGATTTCCAGAAAAAATCCAGAAATATGTCACCTGGAGACAGCGTTATACAGCATGGTGACTGTGTAATATCGACACGATCCAACAATTTAGTGGAAAGTGGCTGAAGGAAAACTGAGTCCGATTCCAGAAGTGGGCAGAATTCTATGTCCTCATGACCGCGATCGTGAAGTCATGGCAGCCGATTATCGATATATTTCGAGATGCGGATGCTCAGTGTGCTGTCTGTCAGAATCAACGATATACGCTCGATTATTTCAAATTCAAGCTCCTGAGTGCCCTGATCCCGAGCCTCCCGATTATCGTCTTCCCGAAGTGGCCAGATATCGTTCTCGATCTTTCTGATGTCCGTATGGGGATCAATATCAATGTTCCAGATTTTGACTTTCGAGTCACTCCTCTGCGTCTCCCGAATCTCCCATCACTCTCACTCCCGAGCTCTCCGACATTGTCCCTCTCACTTCCAGGATTTCTTACGCTTCCTCCCATGCCAGATCTCCCCGATCTCCCCGATCTCCCATCACTTCCTCGTATTTCTCTCCCTCCACTGCCTCCGCCTCCGAAACTCCCGAAGATTTTCGGTGCTGTCTCGATCGTGACTAACATGATCAAGCTTTTTCAGAAAGTGAAATGTATCTATCAGAAGTCTTTCCTCATACCAGAGTGGCAAGTAGGTGATGTTATCGCACAGAGAACGGCTCGACAGGGGACGCTTCCATTCGATTTTCTCAACCTCCAGTTCCCACAATTCTCACTCCCATCGATCAGAGAAATCCGAGTCCAATCACATGTGAATTTCGAACTCCAATCTGATTTTATCACAGAATTTGCTCGATCTGCCGTGAAGCCGATCAATCAGTTCAATACTGATCTCGGTCGATCTCTCCCATCGAAAGTCGGAGAAGATGTGAATATCTCGACACCACCGAATATCCAGGTAAAAGTTCAGTGATTCCTCGATACAGAGGATTCACTCTCAGGATCTCTTCTAAAAATGATGATCGCTTCCCTCGAGAGAGATGCAACTCAGATGATGGATACGACGGAATTTATTCCCTACTTCCGTGATCAGCTCATCCAGAGTGGACAATCTCCACTTTCATTTGATAAGAGTATCGAAAAATCTCATATCGAATCCGAGAAGGCTACCCAAGAGATCGAGCAAAACACCATCGAACAGGGTCGACTCCTCCGGAACTATTTCGAAGCGGAAGCTGCAAAAACCAAAAAGATCGAACATCTTCTCCAGAAGATGAATCAACCAGATATACTCCTCACAGACAATACGCTTCCGATTGCCACATTTGTCAGTGAAGAGAATGATCTCGTATCTGAGCCACTTGCTCGATATACATCTTTTGTCGATGGATCTATACGTATGCAAGATATATCGACATCAAGAGGAGGAGATACTTCATTGACCCGAGAGACTCGATCCCTCCAGAATAAACTCAGACGACTCGCGGCGAATGATCCAGGAGTAGTTATTCCAGAAGCTGGATGAATGAGTGCTGATGGCTATGCTCCGAGGTTCGAAGGGATCTATATCCTCACGCCAGAGAGTTATGTGCAGACTCGGCTTTTTGATTATGTCGAGCCCTTGCAGGGAGATGAGACGATCGATGTCCTCGATATCGATCAGGATGGAGATCTCGATTATCTCTATCTCATGGACGGAGCACTCTATTTGAAATCGAGCCATACGAAAGAACCAAGTAGACAAAAAGATACTACTCTCACCATTACTGATCTCGATCTAACCCTATCTCCAGAAGCACCGAATTTCTTTCATGAATTGATCGCGAGCCCAGGACAAATCCAGATCGATTTCTCGAGTGCACGTTCTACAGATACGGCCTACAGACTTGAATTCTTTGATCATTATACCGAGTGGGATTTGACTCGGATCGGTATTCATGATGAGATCTCTGTTCCGAGAACCACGATCGACCTCCTCACAGAGGATACATCTCGAGACTCTACTTCAGATGGAGTTCATGTTCATCCATTTTCGAGATTCCTAGACTCCGTCCAGGGAACCTCTGGATTCACGATCGAGTGACCGAAAATGACATCCTTCACTTCGGGAAAACCATTTACTCTCATAGGCTCAAAACCCTTCTATACTGGAAAAGCATCAACTCGACTTCAGTATAGTGCATCATGAAGTTCCATCGAAGAGATCAATCTCAAGCCATACTCACGATATACCTTCGATTATGCTCTTTCTGGAACACTTTTGAGTGGAAAGATCTATTTTTTCGACCCACTGAATATAGAGAAGACTTCCTATAGTGATGATCTCATCGGTATACCGATCATCGAAGGGACGAATCTCGTGAATCTCGATGGGAAATTCACCATCCGTGATACTACAGGATGAAGTCCACTCACGATCGAATCTGGATGACAGTATCGAGTGATAGGCCTAGGAAAGCAACAGGATCGCTACTCGATCGGGATACCGTATGAAAATGGCTTTTATAGTGCGAGACTCTCATTGTATTGATCGATGATTCATGCGGGGATTACTCTCCTTGCACCACAGGCATGACTCGATCAGGGGGCACCTATTATCGACCTCGATGATACCATCCGAATTCCCGTTTATCAGAAAAAGAAATACCTCCTTTCAGATATTATCCATGATCAGAGTCGAAATACTCTCATGGCTGATATGGATGTGACCCAGGATGAGAATGGGGACGGTATCTATGATAATGACTTTACGACGTCGAGTTCAGGCCTCCTCATCACAGAGAGTACTCTTGAGTTCGGTCCTTTTGACACACTGGATCCTCGGTTGGTTCTCCTGAAGGCTCAGGATGAATATAGAAATACACTCCTCTTTCCACTGCGAGTCGAGGTATATGCACCGATTCCTCAGATTGAGTCAGTATCATCCACCGGGATGCTCAGCGGACTTGTCGGATGACGTGAATTCGATGAACCAATACATTTTCTGAGAGTTCGTCCTGGGACACCCATCGAAATGATCTCTCCTCGACCAGTCATCTCTGAGAACAATTGATATTTTTCTACCGGATCTCTCTTTACTGGAAGTGGAGTGAGACTCTCATACTCATGATGAACCGTCATGATCGATGAGTCGACGGGTCTCCCACGATGAAATACGAGTCTCAAAATCAGGGCTCTTCCTGCCAATGCAACGAATCCTATGCGAATACAGTATACCAATGCATCAGATCAATTACTGTTCGAACAATTCCTCATCCTCCCACCTTCGATGCCTATGCTCCTCGGTCCCACTGAAAGTACTATGACGCATATACAGATTCTCACGGAAATAGGATATAAGAGTATTCGAGCAACCCTAAGAGACCCAAATATTCCAGGAGGTACATATATCATAGATGAGGAGGGGAATCCTCTCATAGCGATAGCGAGTGATGGCAATATCTACACCCTCGATCAGAAAATATCGATACAACCTATGAGTCAAAATGGATCTCTTCGTATGGAACTCTCTGATGGCATGAAACTGATCGGACAGGTGATATATCAGACGAATTTTTACTATACCTTGAAATAGTTTGTATTTTTGTATCGATCTCTCATAGTCTTCCTTTTTGCTTTTTCCCTACTTCTCCCTATAATCCTGTCAAAATCAGATACATTTCGTATTCAAAAAATCCACTAATCCCTTTCGCATGCTTCCACGAGTTACTATAGTTGGCCGACCCAATGTCGGAAAATCGAGTCTTTTTAATGCTCTTTCTGGTCATCGAATCGCGATCGTATCCGATATCGAGAATACGACACGAGATATTATTGAGTTTAAGGTCCATGATGAGGAGCTCGATATTTCCTATATCCTTGCGGATTCTGGTGGTATCGTCCAGGCCGATGATGAGACACTCCTCACGGATGTACGGGCAAGAGTGGAAGATGCTATCGAAGGATCTGACCTCATACTCTTTGTTCTCGAGTTCGATCGTATCACTGAGTTCGATGAACATATCGCAAAGAAGCTCCGTCGCTCGAAAAAACCAATCCTCATCATCGCGAATAAAGCGGATAATCCGAAACGAGCCGTCGAGTCATATGCACTTCTCGAACTCGGTCTCGGAGATGTCATCCCGACGAGTCCTATGCAGTCTCGCGGGCTCGATGAACTGCGCGCTGCGATCACACGAGTTCTCCGAGAGGAGGGTTTCGAGGCGAAGGCAGATACGGAGCTCGATGACGCGAATATGCTGAAGCTCGCGATCATCGGTCGTCCCAATGTGGGGAAGTCATCCTTGGTGAACGCTATTTCCTGAGAGATGCGATCGATCGTGAAGGATATGCCAGGAACAACTCGCGATGCGATCGATACGGTGATCGAATTTCAGGAGCAAGATATCTGCCTGATCGATACAGCTGGTATTAGGCGTTCTGGAAAAATCGGGAGCGCGAATATCGAACAGTGGAGTGTGATGCGAGCGGAACGTTCGATCGATCGAGCTGATGTAGTAGCAGTCGTCATTGATGCCTTTGAATGAGTTGCACACCAAGATGAGCATATAGTCGGTGAGGCTATGAAGGCGAAAAAAGGAATCATTCTCGTCCTCAATAAATGGGATAAAGTCCTCGCAAAGCCACATATCGAGAAGGATACCATCCTCGAGCGGTATATGCACTATCTTTCGAAGAAATTCGATTTTCTTTCCTATGCACCTGTGGTATTTACTCAGGCAGTTGAAGGAAAACGGATCGATCTCGTGCTCGAACATGCCCTAAAAATACGTGCTGAAAGGCAAAAGCGAGTCAAAACAGGAGTGTTTAATAAGTTCCTCGATCAGATAACCTATGACCATGCTCCATCAGGAAATAAGAAATCACACAAACCAAAAATCTACTATGGTTCACAGGTCGATATCAATCCTCCGAGATTCGTGATATCTGTGAATAATTCTGAACATTTCCATTTTTCCTATCTTCGCTATATCGAGAATAAGATACGTGCCGTATTCGGTTTCGAGGGAACTCCGATCGACCTCGAGCTCCGATCTCGAAAGAGTATCTATAAGGATAAATGAGAAGAACATGATGTCGAAGAAGGAGAGAAGATGATCCGACGAGATCATATCGGTGATAAAAAGCCAAGAAAAAAGAAAAGTATGAAAAGTAAGAAATAGTATAGAAATTTTCCCACCTTACTTTTCGGTTTATGTCACGTAGATTTCTCATCATCACGGGTGTACTTTCCTGTTTTACACTGTTTGTTCAGTGGTGACTCTCCGGTTTTGTGGGCCTCATTTTTTGAGTTCTAGAAATAGCGATGTGTTCACTCATAGCAACGTTACTTATATCCATCTTCCGGAAAGGAGGATCGGATTTCTCATTTCATTTTCTGAGATCTACTCTCATCTTTACGGCTGTACTCGGGGTATTTTCGATGTTCATACTCGCATTTATCGCTTATCAAAATATATTTCCTGCTGCAGTATGAAAAATCATACTTTCAAATAATGAGAAGACTCTTGTTGTCTATCAGATGGCGCATATTGCAACCCCGCACTTCTATGAACAAATTCATACTGATCTCGTGGAACTCGCAGCATCAGGATACCTTCTCTATACGGAATGAGTAGGATCTGGGACTCAGGAAAATCAGGATAGGTTCGATCGACTCCTGGGTGTTAAGATGACGACGTCACTCTATGCAACTCTTGCCTGAGTTATCTGACTCACCTCACAAAGTACCGATCTCTATAAGGGTATCCCTTCGAAAAGTATACAAAATGTCGATATCTCTATCGATACCATTATTTCTCTTATTGGTACTGGAGTGAATCTCCCATTGGATTCCCCGATAGATATCGAAGATGATCTGAGAAATGTTTCCGAGAATCAGAATGCAGTCCTTTTTAATCCGCTAATTCGAGCATTTCTGAACTTTATCCTCAAAAATGGGGGAGATATTGATATAGGTACGACTCTGACGGGTGATCGACTCTCGCATGCCATTATCCATGATAGAAATGCCCATATAATTGATACACTGAAGAAATCCGACCAGAATAATTTTGTCCTCATATACGGCGCCCTCCATTTCGAGGGCATCTACTCGCTCCTGCGAGCAGGAGATCAGAACTGGAAAATCATTTCGGTCGAACCACTCTATCCATATGCATATTAACTTGTCAAAATAAACAGAGACTTTACTTTGATTTCGAGGTCATTTTTCATATACTTATGTCTCACTTTCTATTTTTAGTGAAAGTCTCGTCTCCAATATATTACATTCTCTTTATACATACCCTTATGGCACCAAAAAACGTAAAACCATCAAAAAAACCTATCGATAAAAAGAAAATACTTCCCAAGTTCCCAAAGGGAGCGAATGTGAAGGTCTATGAAATCAATTTCAAAACACTGCTCCTTCCGCTCATCGTCGGTATTACTGCATTTATACTTTTCTATGGTATAAACAATTATTTTACCCAAGAAAAGACTACCTATAATGATGCTATCTGACTCAATCAGATCAGTGCGAATTATGCATCATGAACCTATGATGAGATTGTTCTCCAAGGTTCGATCATAGAGGCCAAAAAACCCGCAACGAAAAATGTTGTCAATGGAAAAGAGGTGTTATCGAGGGAGGTCGATCGTTCGATAATACCAGCGAATCTCGAAATCACTGATATCGGACTCTCTGATCCGAAGAATCCGACAAAAGTATCGATCAAGAAAGAAGGTTGGGGAAAAGTATTTGCAGAATCCCTCCCTTCACTTCTCGGTACAATTCTCTTCATTGTATTCCTGTTTTTTATCATGAGTCGTATGGGCGGAGGAGGTATGGGGAGTCCTATGGCATTTATCAAGAGCCGCGCGCGTATGTACGATCCTGAGATGGATGAGAAAGTCACCTTCGAGAATGTTGCTGGAGCCGATGAAGAAAAAGCTGATCTCATCGAAATCGTCGACTTCCTCAAAAATCCTCAGAAATATAAGGATCTCGGGGCAAAGATCCCTCGAGGAATCCTCCTCCAGGGTCCTCCAGGAACGGGGAAAACACTCCTCGCTCGTGCAGTCGCGGGAGAGAGTGATGTTCCATTTTTCTCGATCTCGGGTTCTGAGTTCGTCGAGATGTTCGTGGGTGTCGGAGCCGCTCGTGTGCGTGACCTCTTCAAGGATGCTCGTGAGAGTGCTCCATCGATCATCTTCATCGATGAGATCGATGCGATCGGAAAGAAACGCTCTCCTGGTATCGGTGGTGGGCATGATGAACGTGAACAGACACTGAACCAGATACTCACAGAGATGGATGGATTCGATAATGATACCAATGTGATCGTCATGGCAGCAACGAACCGTGCCGATGTCCTCGATAAGGCACTTCTCCGTCCGGGACGATTCGATCGAAAGGTCACGATCAATCTCCCAACTCTCGAAGATCGCAGAAAAATCCTCGAAGTTCATGCGAAAGGGAAACCTTTTGCCGATGATGTGAAACTCGAGAAGATTGCAGCGATCACGATCGGATTCTCTGGTGCTGAGCTCGGAAACCTCCTGAATGAATCTGCGATCCTCGCAGGGAAAAATGGTGCAAAGAGCATCACGATGGCGATGATCCAACAATCAATCGAGAAGGTTGTTATGGGAAATGAGAAAAAATCACTCCGCATGACTGAGCATGAGAAAAAGCTCACGGCAATACACGAGATCGGACACGCTCTCGTCGGCAAGATGCTACCCCATACTGATCCAGTACACAAGATCTCGATCCTCCCACGTGGAGGTGCAGGTGGTGTCACGTGGTTCCTCCCAGAAAAGGACCGTACCTATACCTCGAAGGCGAAGTACCTCGATGAACTCGCGACCCTCTATGGTGGACGAGTCGCTGAGGAGGTCTTCTTCGGGACTGAGTATATCACGACGGGAGCATCTTCAGATATCGAGCGCGCGACGGAAATTGCTCGTGCTATGGTGATGCGATTTGGATTCGATCCTGAGATCGGTCCCGAGAACCTCGCTCCTGATATGAGTGAGGGGAACTATCTCGGTGGACAGGGAAATGGGAAAGTTATCTCGGATAAGACTCAGGATCTCATCGATATGAAGGTCCGTGGTCTCCTCCTCGATGCCTATGCCCTTGCTCGGAAGGTCATCACGACGAATCGTGACCTCCATGAAAAGCTCGCCAATGCGCTTCTCGAGCGTGAGGAAATGCTCCAGGATGAGTTCGATGCCTTCTTCGATGGAGTAGTGGGTGTTCCACAGAAGGTGGCGATGTAGAGTCAATATTCAAGTCCTCAATGAGTCAATTACGAATAGATTCCTCGCGAAAGTGGGGGATTTTTCTGTTTGGAGAAAAAATTGTAAACACTCTCTCTTTCCATACAATGACTCTGAATTATGTCCTACTCCGAATCCGACACCCGTGCGAAATACATAGACCCTCAGCTCAAGCAAGATGGCTGGGGAGATATTCATATTGTCCGTGAATATGCATTTACCAATGGTCGTAAGTTCGTTGGTGGGAAGTGAAATCAGAAATATGCTGATTATCTCCTAAAGTATAATTGAGTCAATCTCGCCATTATCGAAGCGAAAAAATACGATCTCCACCCGACCGAGTGACTCGAACAAGTGAAGGAATATGGGAAGATCCTCGCCGTCAGATATCTCTACTCGACCAATGGTCAGAAAATCTATCAGTTCGATCTCGAGAGCGGAACAGGAGACTATATCGAAAAATACCCAAGCCCAGAGGAGCTCTACCTGAGAACTTTCGGGGAAGTAAATCATACTCGAGAAATCCTCCAGAAAGAGCCATACTACATATCGAGCAAGCGACCCCGATATTATCAAGAAATCGCTATCTCGAAAGTGATGGAGTCGATCGCCCTAGAGAAAAAACGTATCCTCCTCACGCTCGCGACTGGTACAGGGAAGACAGTGATAGCATTCCAGGTTGCTTATAAGCTCTTCATGACTCGCTGGTCTCATGATGGTATCGGGAAACGTCGACCTCGTATCCTCGTCCTCGCAGATCGCAATATCCTCGTGGATCAGGCGATGAACATCTTCAATCCGCTTGAAAAAGATATCCTCAAGATCAATGGAGAACTCATCAAGAAAAAATGAGGGGTTGTCCCAACCAATGCCAATATATTCTTCGCCATCTATCAGGCACTTGTCTGAGGAGCCAGTGAGGAGTGTCCAGAAGAGATCCTCGAACCCTACTACAATCGCTACGAGAGAGACTTCTTCGATCTCATTATCATCGATGAGTGTCACCGCGGAGGGGCGAGAGAGGATGGGAATTGGTGAGAAATACTGAAATATTTTACCTGAGCTGTCCATCTCGGTCTCACCGCCACTCCAAAGCGCGATGACAATGTCGATACCTATAAGTATTTCGGTAAACCTATCTACGAATACTCCCTCGCACAAGGCATCGATGATGGATTTCTGACACCATTTAAGATCAAGCGTATCAAACTCAATATCGATGAGCTCGCTCTGACAAGTGGCGATACTATCGTCCAATGAACGGTAAAAAAGCCCGTCTATACAACGACTGACTTCGAGAAAAATATCATCGTCGATGAGCGCACGGATATCATCGCTGAGACGATAATCCGAAATATCAATCCTCTCGAAAAAACCATAGTGTTCTGTGTCGACCAGTCACATGCGCTGCGTATGCGTGATAGTATCAATAAGTATAAGACGATTCGAGATCCTGACTACTGTGTCCGTGTGACTTCGGATGAGGGCGATATCGGGCGAGCCTATCTCGAGAGATTCCAGGACAATGATAAGACGATCCCGACTATCCTGACAAGTTCTCAGATGCTCACGACGGGAGTCGATGCACTCAATGTCCGCAATATAGTACTCGTTCGCAATATCGGCTCTATCGTGGAGTACAAGCAGATCATCGGTCGTGGGACTCGGCTCTATGATGGGAAAGACTTCTTCACGATCATCGACTTCGTCGGAGCCACCAATGACTTTCGTGATGAGATATGGGATGGTGGGGAGGACACATTTGAGCCAGAAGAGAAAAAAGAGAAAATTGAGCAAAATCCTCAGTCCGCCGAGGCGGACAGCTCCTTTCCAAAGGAGCTCAGTAAACCAAGAGAACCGACTCTCATCGTCGAGCTCGATATGGGTCGAGAAGTGAAGATCATCGATATCGAGACTCGCTATATCGACCCTGAGACTGGGAAGCTCCTCTCTTCGAAGGACTTCCTCATGAAGCTCGTAGAGAGACTCCCGATGTTCTATCGTGATGAAGCTCAGCTTCGCCAGATCTGGTCAGATCCTGAGTCTCGTGAAGACCTCCTCGCTCACCTCGCGACTATCGGTATTGGTGCCGACCAGCTCCAGGATCTCACTCGGATGTTCGAAGCGGAGCACTCCGATATCTTCGATGTCCTCGCACATCTCTCCTATGGGACGGATATCCGCTATCGCACCGAGAGACGAGATATCGCCTCCACACTCCTCGACTCGTTCGAGAGTCTTGATGCTCGGGCCTTCCTCGAGTTCCTCCTCACGCTCTATGTCCGCAATGGTATCCTCGAGTTCCGTCGGGATGGACTCGCAGCAAAAGTGGCACTCTTCGGCAGGACTCCGAAAGACCTCGCCACGGTATTCGGGAGTAATACCGCTCTCAGAGAGGCATATTATAAGGTGCAGGAGGGTTTATATGTTAAGTAAAGAATATGCAAGTAATAGAGAAAATTGAAATTAAAAGCTTCCGATCTTTTTGTAATAGGAAAGGTGATAAATCTGAAATTCAGAAAATATCTGATTTAAACATATTTTCTGGCGCTAACGATTCATGAAAATCAAATATCTTAAGAGCATTAAACCTATTTTTTAACTGACAGACGAACTTATGAGAGTTTTTTTCTTTTGAAAAAGACTATTTTAAGAAAGATATTGCATTAGATGAAAATGATATAAAAGAGGAGCTTGTAACAATTCGAATTACTTTCTTAAATTCAAAAAATAAATGAAAGAACTCTAAACAAAAAGATAGGCATTTTCTTCCTGAAAATTTTTGGGTAAGTAAGAAATTTACAAAAAACTCTTCATACAGTTCTAATAGTCAAACTTCAGGTGTGGAAACTAGTTTTAAGAAAGAAAAATGAGATTCATATAGTGGATTCCTTGATCAAACAAAAACAAAATTAAAATCAAACGTATCAGCTAGTTTACAAAAACAGCTTACAGATTTTTTAGATTCTATCCAATATCACTATATTCCTGCTATTAAAGATCAAAGTTACTTTTCCCACTTGTATGGTGAATTAAGGCAAACTCTACTAAAAGCAAAGGATTCAAACGTAGATAAAAAGAAGTGAGATTTTGAGAATGCTATACAAAAAGATACAGAAGCATTAATGACAGAATTTAATAAGATGCTGTGAGGACAAATATGAAACTTATCGCCGATTTTCGAGTTACCAGATCTTGTTAATTTATTTCAAAGCTTAAATGTTCAAACTTGATGAGTTTCATTAAAGCTCCGATGAGACTGAATTCAGGCTAAATTAATTCCTGAAATTTTGAATTTTATTGCCTTAAAAGAACAATCTTTTACTTCAATGAAAATTAAGAAATGAGAGAAAGCAAAGAAATACTTTATTTGGGGGTTTGAAGAACCTGAGAATTCATATGAGTATAAGAATGCGCAACTACTAGCAGAAAAATTTCAGGAGATTTTTAAAAAAAATGCACAGATATTTATAACAACCCATTCGTTTAACTTCTTATCACTTGAATGAAATGATATATCTACTTATAGAGTTTGGAGAGATTCCAAAATTCAGTGATCTAGAATTACAAAAATAAAAAAAGATCGTAATGGTGTATTTTATTTTGAATGAGATGATTTCTATTCTGATTCTGAGAGGTTAAATGAGGAGTTATGAGTTTTTCAGCTAAACAAGGATTTAGAGAACTTATATATTGAGACCCAAAAGAGAAGGTTAGAATTTTCTGAAAAACTCAAAGAAATAAATAAACCTGTTATTTATACAGAGGGAAACAATGTATCTTATATAAAAAAGGCTAAAGAATTATTTGCTCCAGAAACTGATATTGAAATTCAAAGTATTGGATGAAAGGATGACATAAAAAAATTTTTTACGAGATTCAGCGACGGTAAATTTTCTAGATTTAAAATAATATTTATATTTGATTGTGATGCTCAGGTGGAATATGAGGCGTGTGAATTAAAAAAAAGTACATATTTAATACCTATTATTTTTGTCAAAAATCCTGATAATACTATACCTGAGATACAATGTGGTATTGAAAATCTATTTGCTAATGAATTATTTGCTAATGAATCTAAGATTTTCACTGTAGATGAGCATACAAGAGATTGAAAAATACAGACAAGAACTCGAAAGTTGAAAAAATCAGATTTTCAAAAGTTCATTTGCGATGAAAATGCCAATGATGAAGTTTTCAAAAATTTTAAATGATTTTTTAGTAAAATAATTGAATTATTAAAGCAATAACCATGTACCCCACAAAAAAACTTTCCGAAACCTGTGAAATCATAAATTGATGAACCCCTGATACAACTATTCAAGAATATTGGAATGGTGACATTTTTTGGATTACCCCGAAAGATATGTGACAACTTGAGAGTATTTATGTTTCAAAAACTTCGAGAACTATAACGCAATCTGGAGTTAATAACTCATCTGCAAAAATAATTCCCATAAACTCAGTAATTCTCTCATCTCGTGCTCCTATTGGCCATCTTTCAATAAATTGAGTACCGATGTGCACAAATCAATGATGTAAATGATTGATACCAAGAAGCGAATTAAACTATATCTATCTTTATTATTTCTTATTAAATTCTAAAGATTTACTGAATAACTTATGATCAGGAACAACCTTTAAAGAGCTTTCATCTACGAAACTGAAAGAAGTAGAAATCCCTCTCCCATCCCTCTCCACCCAGTCTCGTATCGTCGCTCGCCTCGACTCCGCTTTCGCGAGTATCGATGAGCAGATATCTCTCCTCTGAGCGAATATCAGAGATGTGGAGAATATGAGGAAGAGTGTTTTGGAAGAGTCACTTATCAGTGAAGATTTTGAGATCAAAAAAATAGATGATATATCTATTGCTATACAGTATGGATATACAGGAAAAACAGTAGAATCAGGAAAATATAAACTTCTCAGAATTACTGATATTCAAGATAATGCGATTGATTGGAATACTGTCCCATTTGTTGATATTACAGATACAGAAGCAAAGAAATATCAGCTCAATGTTTGAGATATTGTATTTGCTCGAACTGGTGCGACAGTCTGAAAGTCATGCACCATTAACAATGAATGAGTATGACAAGTTTTTGCATCGTACCTTATTCGTGTAGTTGTAAAACCATGAATACTGACTTCTGAATTTTTACAGTATTTTTTCTATAGCAAATATTATTGGGATCAGATTTATGCTGATGTTGTATGAGCTGCTCAACCAAATTTTAATGGAAGCAAGCTTAAAGAAATCCAAATCCCCCTTCCATCTCCCCCTCGCCAGCACGAGATCGTCACACACCTCGACCGAGTATTTGCTGAGACGACTCTACTCAGATGAGAGTACGAGGCACAGATTCGAGACTTGGGTACTCTCAAGCAGAGTCTGCTCGAAGAGGCATTTGCGGGGAGACTGGTGACGGATGAGGAATAGTAGTTTGTATCATTTGATCTTTCATATGTCTCAAAAATATGTAAAAATGATACATATCAGGGTCATATGTCTCATCCGTGAGACATATGACGATAACACGTCTCAAAAATATGTAAAAATGAGACATGTTATTTGACTTTCAGGATTTTGGAAATAGAATAAGCATAGTATTCATCTTCTTTCTATGTTCACCAAAGATCTCCCATACAATGATCTCCCTATCCTTCCAGGGGATTTCGACTATGACCAAAAGGCACTCCTGAAGCTCACTATCAAGGCAAGTGAAGAGATCTCACGTCTGAATGGTCTCGTGCGCCTCATCCCGAATCATGAGATACTGATATCTCCGCTCCTTATCAAAGAATCTGTAGAATCATCAGCGATCGAGAATATCAACACAACGACTCTCAAAGTACTGCAATCTCATGCACTTCCTGCAGGTTCTGCGAAGTGAGCAGAGAAAGAAGTCCTCCACTACCATAGAGCTATCCTCAGAGGATATGAGAGACTCAAAATGGAGTGAGGTATCGGATATAATGCTCTTCTCGAGATCCAGTCACTTATCGAACCAAATAAGCCAGGAGTCCGTAAGCTCCCAGGTACCGTCATCGCGAATGGATATAGAGAAGTGCTCTATACTCCTCCCGTCGGAGAAGATGTGATCGTATGACTTCTCTCCAATCTCGAAAGGTGGATGAATCAAGGAGATGATGATATCGATCCGCTCATCAAGATGCCCGTGATACACTACCAATTCGAGTCTATCCACCCGTTTTATGATGGAAATGGTCGTACAGGTCGTATACTCAATATCCTCTATCTTATACTCACGAGGAAGCTCGAGTATCCGATACTATTTCTCAGTGAATATATCAATGCTACTCGTAGTCAGTATTACGCTCACCTGAATCATGCTCATGAGACGACAGACTATACAGATATCACGCTCTACCTCCTCGAAGGTATCATCCTACAAGCGAAGAAAACAGGCGATAAAATCATCAAAATTCATGAGCTTATGAAGCAAACGGAAATTGATATTTCACTCCTGAAACTGGATTATGCAAAAATCACTTCTGTGCTCTTTATGAATCCATTTGTTACGACTTCTGAATTCGAGAAGAAACTCTGAGGCTCCCGAGCAACGATCTCGCGCCATATAGCGAAACTCGAGAAAGCCGGAATAGTATCTTCTCTGAAGATAGGGAAAAACAAACTTCTCTATGTAGCACCATTTATCAACCTTCTCCAATAATATTATGCGACAACACATTAATCGCATCACCGATATCCTCCGCCGAGACGATAACATCACTAGAGGAACTTAAGTGAAACACTAAACAACGAGATCTGGAGATGCTGAAACAAAGTCTCCTCGAAGAGGCATTTGCAGGACGACTCGTGATGGAGTAGATAGATTTGCATCTGTAGTCGATAAGGATACAATATATATGCTCTAGCTACTACATATCATATGGAAACGAAGAATATCATCGCACTCGTCCGAGAAAAACTCGATCTCTATAGGAAGCCCTATATAGATGCAGTGTATCTGCAGAAGATCCTGAACAAGTTCGCTCCGAACTATACGATCAAGCAGCTCTGCAATCTGGACATCGTCCGACCGATCAAGCGAGGGAAGTGGTATCTGAATAGAAAAAGTCGAGAATTCATCAATCCGTTCGTCGTCGGAGGGCTCTATATGGGAGATGAGCTCTATGTATTCGGTGGCATGTCAGTATACAATCGATATTCTCTCTCTGAGCAGATCGCTGAGATATATACTATCTACAATACGAAAATCTCTGACAGAAAAGAAATCGCAGGTATCAGCTATGACTTCATACGACAGAGAGAGAGTTTTTTCTATGGGATACAGAGAGAGAAAGCAGATGAGTATGAATACGCTATCATGTCTCCTGAGCGTGCCTATATCCAGATGATTCGAGAAGGGAAGACATTTCCTCACGTTCCGAAAAATATACAAAAAGAAGCACTTATACAACTCTCCGAGAAAAATACTTCAAAACCCCTCCAATCTCTCATAAGAAAATCATGTATTTAGACAGAATCCAAACATTTCTCCCGAATTACTCGAATATGAATCAGGGTGATTTTATTACCATGATCCAAGGACTTGGAAAACGTCCAGGACTCGCATACAAGTATGAAAAAGACTTCATTCTCACGCTCATCCTCATACGCTTCTCTGAGATATTTCCTGATCTCGTATTCAAGGGTTGAACATGTCTGAATAAGGTATATTTTCCATACTTTCGCCTCAGCGAAGATCTCGACTTTGTCTTAGAAAATAATGATAATATAGGACGTACTGCGAGAAAGATTCTCCTGAAGCAGTATGAGAATATCATCATTGCTGAGCTCGAGAAACTTGGCATCACGCTTCAGGATGAGCGGACGAAGTTCGATGAATATCGTCTCGCGATGTTTTCTTTTGAGTATGAGTCAGCCTTAGACGGTTCGATACAGACGATCAAGATAGACATCTCTCTAAAAGGTCAGCTTCAGCTACCGCCGAAGATATTACCGATTCGAGCGATTTTTCGAGATGTGGTACTCGCCGAAGATATTTTCTCTGAACACTCGCTCACCTGTATCGATCTCACTGAGGCTCTCTCGGAGAAGATGCGAGCAGCACTCACGAGACGAGAGCCAGCGATCAGGGATTTTTTCGATATCTGGTATGCTCGAGAAGTGGGAGGATTTGATTTTACTGATGCTGTATTTCTGAGGTTACTCGAAGAGAAACTCCGAGAAGTAGGCTATGAGTATACGCTCGAGGGCAATAGAAAGTTTCTCGAAAAACAGATTATCACGGATCTCCGTCCTGTACTCACGGATGATTTTGGTTTTGATTTCGACTCGATATATACATTTATCCTCTCATACAAGATCTAATATGCAACAACATATCAATCGCATCACTGATATCCTCCGCCGAGATGATGGCATCTCTGGTGCTATGCAGTACACAGAACAGATATCTTGGATACTTTTTTTGAAATTTCTCGATGACTATGAGGAGGGGAGTCGAGATGCGGCTGAGCTCGATGGCAAGGAGTACAAGTATATCCTCGACTACACTTTTCGTTGGTCGAACTGGGTCCACCGAGATAAGAAGATGTTTTCGGGGGACGATCTCAAGGACTTCGTGAATAAGGAATTATTCCCATATCTCAAGTGATTTCGTAATGTTGATGCGGACTATCACTCAGTCAGATACAAGATAGGTGAGATTTATTATTTTCTCGATAACCGTATCGATAGCGGACATACACTTCGTGAGGTGATCGATATCATCGATGGGATGAACTTCCAGAGTCAGGAAGACCTCTTCGAACTCTCGAAAGTCTATGAAGACCTCCTCCAAGGGATGGGAAATGACGGAGGAAATAGTGGAGAGTTCTATACTCCACGCTCGATCATACGGCTCATCGTCGATATCGTGGACCCTCAGGTATGACAGACAGTCTATGACCCTGCAGCGGGAAGTTGTGGATTCCTCATTGAGGCGTACAACCATATACGACCACAGGTAAAGACGGATAAAGAGCTCGACTTCCTCGGGAAGGATACCTTCTTCGGAAATGAGAAAACACCACTTGCCTATATCCTCGGTGTCATGAACATGATACTCCATGGCGTATACAATCCGAATATCAGCAAGGTAAATACTCTCACGACCAATATCCGAGATATACAGGATAAAGATCGATATGATATCGTACTTGCGAATCCTCCATTTGGCGGAAAGGAAAAGGATACAATTCAACAAAATTTTACATTCAAGACGAATGCAACGGAGATGCTCTTCCTCCAGCATATAGCGAAGATGCTCAAAGTGGGAGGAAAGACCGGTATTATCGTGCCTGAATGAGTTCTTTTTAATACCGGAGAAGCATTCAAAAACATCAAAAAAGAAATCCTCGAAAACTATAATCTCCATACGATTATCTCGCTTCCAGGATGAGTATTTCTCCCATATGCAGGAGTAAAGACGAATATTATATTTTTCGATCGCATCGGCTCCACTCGAGATATCTGGTATTATGAGGTGAATCTCGGACGTACCCTCACGAAGAACAAGCCGATTACCTATAACGACGTGAAGGATATCACCGAACTTCAGAAAACTCGCGCACTCACACCGAACTCTTGGATCGTGAAGGTCGAGGAGATACGGGACTATGATCTCTCAGCGAAAAATCCAAACAAAGCAGTCGATGAGGCTCTCGCGAGTCCGAGTGAGATACTTGGGAATATCGAGAAGAGGAATATTCAGATAAGCGGACTCATGATCGAGCTTGGCGAAATTATCAATAAATAACAATTTCTTCCCATGCCCACTTGGCTTATGAAATCCGAACCCTCTGAATACTCGATCGATCATCTGAAAAAAGATAGATCTTCGAGCTGGTATGGCGTGCGCAACTATCTCGCTCGAAATTATATGCGAGACTATATGAAGGTCGGAGATAGAGTTCTTTTTTATCACTCATCGTGTGCTCTAATCGGAGTCGCAGGGATCGCCCGAGTCTCTTCACTCGCTCATCCTGATGAGACGCAGTTCCTCTTATGAGATAAGCACTATGACCCGAAATCGACTCGTGAGAAACCGATATGGATGTGTGTCGATGTCGAGTATGTCGAGAAGCTCTCTCGTATCATCTCGATCGCCGAACTCAGAAGTACTTCATGACTCGAAGGGATGAAGATCCTCGAGAAGGGAAATCGTCTCTCGATCACACCAGTGACTGAGGAGGAATACAGGATTATAGTGAGCCTATCACGGGCTTAGCTTCAGACTTTGTATATTCAGAAAATACATATACCCCAGCCTGTATCTGTGCATTGACTGCAATATATGGCTTTCATTTATCAGAGAGCCATTTTCGGTGTACTGGTCGGACAGAGAGTTCGAGATGATAGTGTTTTCGGAAATAGTCTTGTACGTATTCCCGTGTGTTGCGAGTGAGTGATGGAGGGAGAATGAAGGGCGAGTATCAGATTGTTTCTGTCATATCGAGTGTAGTCGAGATATCTTTTCTTTTCTCAGACAAGATTTCTCCATTTCGTTCGTGCCTCACTTCAGTCGAAATGACAAGAGGTAAACTATAATATACTTTGTGATCTTTGTGAAGGATGACGATGATCGTTGCATCAGGGAGAGGAAATGACTGTGATTTTTTCTCTTCTCGAGGTTCGAGGTTCCCACGAGTTGTATACCATACCCCTGACTGTATCGGATACTTCTCCCAATCGATATTTTCAGGATTTTTTAGGTCGATGAGGCTCGCGAAGTCCATGAGAGCATTATTGATGGATCTTATGGTATTTTTAGAGGCATCTTCATGATAGGGTAATACCGTTTTT
The DNA here is from genome assembly GCA_043756665.1 of Candidatus Altimarinota bacterium. Lineage (GTDB taxonomy): Bacteria > Patescibacteriota > Gracilibacteria > BD1-5 > UBA2023 > STC-74. The sequence continues at coordinate 29,211 of JAYUQR010000078.1, forward strand.
TCCGTACTTTCGTGACCGAAAGTACCAAAGGTCTCGGGGGGCAAAAAACTCGCTCCTCCTCGCTCTGCTCATCGATTAGCTGTTTTCTTCTTCGCTCAAACAGTTTCGCCCCCCGAACCCCCACTTCACTTTTTTCATCCTTGCTCAGACTGTAGATTTTTCTCAGTTTTTCTTATAAATTCTCGAAAATCCTCTTCTATTTCTTGTTTTTCTCTTTCTGAGAGCTTGAGATCCTTCCTTCCATGAGTGTATCGTGCAAACACTTTTTCGAGATTGGTATCCCATGCGAGATATGACTCACCAGAGCCGAAAGCGAGAATCGCACTGGAAGTATATCATCATACTCCTGGGAGTTTCATGAGGAGATTTTTCTCACGTGGAAATATACCACCATATTCCTCACTCACGATAACTGCAGTCTTCAGGATATTTCTCGCTCGAGAATAGTATCCCATACCCTGATAGTAGGGGAAAAACTCATCATAACTTGCTCGAGCGAGGTCATGAATCGTCGGATATTTCGTGAGAATCCGCTCGAAATAGGGAACGACCCGATCGACCTGCGTCTGCTGGAGTAGGATTTCCGAGAGCCATACTCTATAGATGATACTATCATTATTCGTTGCTCTATCTTCCTCATACTCTCTCCATGGGAGGTGATGTCGACCATGTTCTGTATACCATATGAGGAGATCTTCCCACGGGAAAATAGGTTCATAAAATTCAGTCATGGATATATAGTATCTATTTATATATTTTGATCAATGGAGAGATATACATAATTCTCATTTTTCCCTTGCATTGACTCTGTAAACCTCTATAATTCGAACTCAATACCGTTCATCATATTATCTTCATCTGTAT
>JAYUQR010000079.1:0-29665 GCA_043756665.1 Candidatus Altimarinota bacterium
TTTGTTTTCTATATCGAACACCTTCTTTTTGATTCCAGAACGGATCAATACATTGTGTACTTCATGATCCGAGAATGATTGTATGGTTCCACCTTCTGCATATACTGCGACTTCCGTGTAGAGGAGTTCATACGATATGCCAGCAGTTGTTGTATATCCATTGATTCTTTTCTTTGCTGCATCATTGAGTTCCTTACTATTTGGTGCGAGTGACCATATATTCATACTATCACAAGTAGCCTCACCGATCTTCAGGCAGCCATCATGGATAGTATCGTTGATACGAAAAATATATATGAGCTTGAGCTTGAGTGAGGAAGTATATTTCATAAAGTTATTATTTAATGATATCAGAAAATCTAATGAGAGCATGTTGTGAATCCTTTTTCTTCCAGTCTTTTATGAGAGGATATATTCCATTATGTTTGTGTATGTCATTTCGCATACATCATTCGCAGTGTATTGTTTTCTTTTGCGTATCTCCGAAGAGGTTAGTCATTTCTTCTATTTTATTCTTACAACTTTCTGGTATGATACATTTTAGTCCGTCCATCTGCCAGATATTCCATGATATGATAGTGGCGATACTTTGAATCGATCGTAATAGAGGTTGTTTTCTGAATGTATGTATATAATTCTCAATAAATGTAATAAGCAATGCTTCTCGAGCCAGTAAGAGACTATCTCATTGCCACTCAAAAGCGTAAGTACTCTTATAGGCTATATGTGTTGCCTCGAGCCATTCTTCGGAGGTACTAGTATTTTCATTAATGATACGAAGTTTTCGATCGAGGAGTCAGATTCTTTTTTCTATAGAAATAAATTCGCCTGTAGTCGTATCATATCGACTCGTGATATATGGGGCTTCACCACATGCCATTTCCATACGGATATCGCGTATATACATTTTCCATGTTTTTCACTCTGGAAAGGATACTTTTCATTCAATGTTTTTCCATCTAGTATCTTTTTTACTCTCTACTGTTTGTATATTGAATACATTCTCTCGTCCAAACCATGCAGTATCTATAAGATTATTTTGTGCATTGCATATCCATGAAGGAGTAAATACTTCTGCCATATCTCGGGATCTATTTTTTTGAAGAAGTTTATCTTTCTGTACTCGAGGCATTATAATATATCCATTATCACCTGTTATGGACCCCACAAGTATAGGTGATACAAAGTTATAATTATCTCAAAGATACTTATAATTCTCTGTCGCCCAAAAAATATTGCCATGAGTCGTACGATCACACAAAAGTATCTCAAATATTCAAGGATACTGAGAGAGTATATCATTTTCTAGTATGTCAGAATCTATATGCATTTCTGAATTATGAGGATTTGGGGAGATTATTGCCTCCAAGTATATCTAGACTCTCATTTTTGCAAAAACAAAATCCCCTTCCTTTCATTTCGGTTGGGGACTTTCTGAAAATAGATTTCTCGACTTCGCTCGAAATGACAATTCGAGAGCTCACCTACACATTAGCACTTCACCCAGCCTTTTCTATAGCACTCTTTGCAGATGCTGATTAGAGAATGAATTCGAGGTCATTCTCTCGGTTAATAGTCTTGAATTCACTCTCTGGATAGTTCATGAGAAAACTCAGTGGAATCTTTACTGATTTATCACCCCATTTGCACTCATATGCCATGAGTTTTCCATCGACCTCTTCTATGTAGTCGATTTCATGTTGGGCATATGTGCTCCAGAAATGGCTAAATTTTAGGTATTCACTCCTAAATTTTATATGAATTTTCGGATTCTATGCAAGATTTTTAAAAAATCCCCCATTTTCATGAAGAATCTTGATTTTTTTATTGTTCCATCTATCTCCTATCTGCTATAATCTATCTACTCATCTACACATTTGCACTCCCACCTGCCTTCTCGATCGCCGCTTTCGCTGACTCAGAGTAGGTGTCAGCTGTGACCTTCACTGCAGCGGTGAGAGAACCACGACCGAGCACTTTCAGGAGCTTTCCCTTCTCACGGACGATACGACGCTCATAGAGAACAGCATAGTCGACTTCCATGATACCGAGATCTGCGAGAGACTGGATCTCATCGAGATTGACTATGACGTACTCAGTCGGAGCATATGCCGTGAAGCCACGACGTTTCGGAGTACGACGGAAAAGTGGAGTCTGACCTCCTTCGAATGAAGGATAGCGTTTGCGTCCCGTACGAGCATTCTGTCCGTTCATACCTCGTCCACAGGTACCACCGATACCTGAGCTCACACCACGGCCGACTCGAGTCGAACGAGTTTGAGATCCTGGATTTGGCTTGAGGGTTGAGAGATTTGTCATAAATGAGTGATTATATTGTAGGGGCTGATGTTTCAGAAAAAGATTCCTGCCTATGCAGGAATGACAGAAAAGAAATTATTCAGCCTTTTTCTTTGCAGGAGCTTTTTTTGGTGCTGCAGTAGCAGCTACCGTTTCTTTCACCTCTGATTTTGATTCAGGTTGAGCCTTCTTCGAAAATGTATTGAGGAGTGCAGTTGGCTTGAGAGAGGCGAGAGCGGTCATCGTGACACGAGCATTGGTAATCTTATTCGGAGCACCATGTTGTTTTGCGATAATATCCCTGATACCAGAAACTGCGAATATCTTTCGCACTGAACCACCTGCGATGATACCAGTTCCAGCATGTGCTGGGTGGAGGAAGAGTGATGAAGCCTTATAGTTCGCAGACACATCGTGAGGGATAGTACCGTTCACGATAGGGAATGTGATGAGGTTTTTCTTCGCATCACGGATTGCCTTCTCGATCGCAACCTGTACTTCACCCGCCTTCCCCGTACCGAGTCCAACTCGACCTTTTCCATCACCGATGACGATCGATGCACGGAAACGGATCTGGCGTCCTCCAGCAGTTACACGAGTCACTCGGTCAATCGCGAGGAGTTCTTCCTTGAATTCTTTTTCCTCTTCTCGCATACCATCTCGACGTGGTCATTTTCGATCACCTCGTGGTGCTCCACGATCATTTCGCTGTGGAGATGATGGCCTAGAAGCTGAAGAGGCTGATTCTGGAGTAACGATTGTTTCTGTTGGTGTCTCAGGAGTTTGATTCTGGATATCTGACATACGAAAAAATGAGAAAAATATGAAAAAAATGCAATTAAAACTTTAGTCCTCCAGCTCGTGCTGCTTCAGCAAGAGTCTTAACTCGACCATGATAGAGAAATCCACCTCGATCAAAAATACATTCTTCTATTCCTTTTGCGAGCATCGATTTTGCGATCTCTGATCAGACAAGTGCTGCTTTCTCTGATTTTGTTCCCGAAGTGAATGCCATATCGTGAGCGGAACAGAGAGTGACACTATTGATGTCATCAATTGCCTGGATAGAGATATGTGTATTACTACGAAATACCGAGAGGCGAGGCTTCGCAGCAGTACCTTCGATGCGAGAGCGTACTCTTTTGGCTCGTGCGAGTCTGTTTTGGACTTTCTTCAACATAATTATTAATTATTAATTGTTAATTTTTGACTACTTACCAGCGGTTTTACCCGCCTTTCTTCGTACATGTTCCCCTGAGTAACGGATACCCTTTCCTTTATATGGTTCTGGTTTTTTCAGAGAGCGGATATATGCTGCAAAGTATCCGAGAAGTTGCTTGTCATGGGATTTGATATGGATCTTATTTTTGTCATCCTTATCATTTTCGATAGTGACACCCTCTGGGGCATCGACATAGACTTTATGAGAAAATCCGAGGGCGAGTTCTATTTTTCGAGGTCATTTCACATCGAACTTGTATCCGACACCAATGATTTCGAGTGATTTCGTATATCCTTCTGAGACACCGGTTACCATGTTTTGGAGCATAGCTCGAGTGAGTCCCCAATATGCACGCTGTTGTTTATCTTCTTGTTTCTCTATAGAAACAACGAGCATATCAGCGTCTTGGCTTACCTTTACTCCAGGAAGGATATTGAAAGAAAGAGTTCCTTTCGTGCCTTTCACGACGACTCATGCAGCACTGATTTCCACTGTGACACCAGTTGAGATTTTCACAGGTTGTTTTCCGATTCGAGACATAATAGAGAGATTTAGAATTTAGATTTTAGAGATTAGGAGTGGGGGGAAAGGCGTAGCATCACCATCCTCTATCCCCTATCCTCTAGAGATCAATTAGTAGACTTCGCAGAGAAGTTCTCCACCGACACCGAGTGCATGAGCTTCATATCCAGTAACTATACCCTTTGGAGTCGAGAGTATAAATATCCCATATCCATTTCTTGATTTTTTGATGTCAGTTGTTTTGATATATATTCTCTGTCCTGGACGTGAAATACGTCGGAACGATGGAATATATTTCGTTTTACGAACATCCTGAAGTGTAATCAAAAAAGTATGAGTAGCCTCTACGAGAGCATAGTCTACAATATGTCCATTTTTTTTGAGAATACGGAGAATTTCGGCTTTGAGATTCGAGTGAGGAGCCTCTATGGTCGAAAGTCGAGCAAGATAACCATTACGGATACGAGTGAGGAGATCTGCGATTGGATCGATGATCATAAACTATAGAATTTAGAATTTAGAATTGAGAATAGAGACGGAAGTAATCACTGAGGAGATACTTCTAATATCTGGATTCTTACCAGCTTGACTTTCGAACTCCCATGAGTTCACCGGCATTTGCCTTTTCTCGTATACAGATACGACACAGATCAAATTTACCAATATAGCCATACGAACGTCCACAATGAGAGCAACGGTGATAGAGGCGAGTAGAAAAAGTAACTTTTTTACCGAGTGCATGTTCACGTGCAGCTTCATTTTGAGCTGTCTGACATTTGTGTACGAGTGCGGTACGAGCCATAGTGAGTAAATTATTGAGTAGTGCAATATCTGAATTACGAATGGGGTTTGAGATATTCGTAATTGTACTATTGAGAAATTAAAAGATTGATTGTTTATTTTGTGAAGGGGAATCAGAGTTTTGTAAGAAGAGCCTTTGAGTGTGTTGCTGATTGTGTCTTGAATTTTACGGTTATCTGGAGACCATGTGGTTTCACGACATCGAGCTGAGGAACTTCTGGGAAAATCGTATGTTCTTTGATACCGAAGTTAAAGTTTCCAGCCTGGTCAAATCATCGTGCAGAGATTCATCGAAAATCACGAACTCGAGGGAGAACCACTGCAATCAACTTTTCGAGGAAATCAAACATACGATCTCCACGAAGTGTTACCATCATTCCGACAGGCATTCACTGTCTGAGCTTAAAATTCGAGATAGCGACTCGAGCAAGATTAATTCGTGGAAGTTGTCCCGTAATCAGAGCGAGATCATTTTTTAAGCTTGAGAAATCTTTATTTCCTGCTGCAACATATGAACCGATACCCATATTGAGAACTATTTTCTCAATACGTGGAAGTTGCATAGGATTATCGATACCAAGTTCTTTTGCGATTGCAGGAAGGATGGTATGTAAGTACTGATCTTTATAAGACATAAGAGAGGGTTTAGAATTTAGGTTGAGGTTTTAGAAGGAATTATTAGAAGTAAAATAATTCACGTGCCAAATTCAATTTCTTAGAGGAGCTTTCCGGATTTTTTCGACATGCGACCGAGCTTTTTTCCATTTTCCATTTTGTATCCGATACGGGTAGGGGTACCAGTGGAAGGATCGAGGAGTTGGACATTAGAAATATGAATGGATTTTTCATAGGTTACCTTTTGTCCTGGAGTTGTTCACTGCCGTTTCATGTGTCGAGTCACCATACCAACACCCTCTACGAGAACACGGTTATCTTCAGGAAAAGCTTTGAGGACTTTTGCTTTCTTTCATTTGTCCTTACCAGTGATTATGATGACCTGATCATCTTTGTGGATTTTCATAAAATTGAGATCTTAGAATTTAGTGTGTATTGGGTCATTGCGCGGGACGAAGCAATCTATATTTCTGTGATGCTTCTGGGGTATGGATCGCGATCCCGAGTACTCGGGATCGCGATGACGGGAACATAATTTATACGACTTCTGGAGCAAGAGAAATAATCTTCTGGTACCCACGAGCCTTGAGTTCTCGGAAAACTGGGCCAAAAATACGAGTTCCTTTTGGTTCGAGTTTATCATCGATAATGACACAGGCATTATCATCTGAGCGAACATACGAACCATCTTCACGGCGAACCTCTTTCGATACTCGAACGACTACTGCTTTACAAACTGTTTTCTTCTTGATATTTCCATTTGGTAGTGCCCGTTTGATAGAAACAACGATGATATCACCAACACTCGCATACCTTCTTTTTGAACCCTTAAGTACCTTGATACAGAGAGCTTCTTTTGCTCCGGTGTTGTCTGCGACTGCGAGTCTGCTTTCTGACTGGATCATATTTTTGATATATAAAGTTATAAAGTTTCGAGTACATATTCACATTTCTGCCGAAACAGGAATAATGAATTACACGAGAACTATTCCTGCGACTGAGAAACTATAGAATCTTCCTGAAGTGCCCAACGCTTGAGACGAGAAAGAGGGCGAGTTTCGATAACAGTGACGGTATCTCCGAGCTTCGCGACACCATTTTCGTCATGAGCATAGAACTTTACAGAATCCTTATATCTCTTTTTATACTTTGGGTGAGTCTTGTATGTGTCTACCGTAACAACGATAGTTTTCTGCATCTTCGTACTTGTTACGACTCAAGTCTTGGTTCGCATAGGAATGGAAAATAAATAATTAGAGTGCTGAAGTGAGAACTGTGGAAATCTGTGCGATATACTTACGAGACTTTTTGAGCAGGTGTGGTTGTTTCAATTCACCAAGTGAATTTTTCATCACGAGAACAAAATGAGATTTTCGCGCAGAGTTCAGTTCGGCATTCAGTGCAGCAGGATCCATTTCTCTCAGAGATTGGATATTTTTTGATTCTGATTGGTTGGATGTTTTCTTCGCTTTTGCCATACGATGGGAAATTAGGATAATACAGTTAGGGACTACATCTCATTTCGAGAGAGGAGGATCTTCGTTTTGAGTGGAAGCTTGTGTGACGCGAGCGTAAAAGCCTCCCGAGCAACTTCTGGTGATATATCTCCCATTTCGAAGATAATACGACCAGGTTTTACTGGGGCTCTGTACATTTCTACAGGTCATTTACCACCTCCCATTGGAACCTCGAGAGGCTTCTTGGTATATGGTTTATCTGGAAAGACACGTATCCAGAGTTGTCCTCATTTCTTGAGAAATCGGACTATAGCCTTACGAGCACTCTCGATTTGACGAGAAGTGAGGTACCCAGATTCAGTCGTTTTGAGTGCATATTCACCAAAATTAATGTCTGAACCACGAGTCGCAAGACCTTTGATAACACCACGGTGTGCCTTTCGATATTTAGTTCTGCTCGGTTGTAGCATGAGAAGAATCGTTAAGAGTATAAGTAAATTTTTGAAATTGCAAGTCTATTTTTTGAAAACTTCGCCTTTGAAGATCCAAACCTTGAGCCCAATAGTTCCAGAAGGGGTCTCTGCTCGTTCATAAGCAAAGTCGACATCCGCACGTATTGTTTGTGTCGGAATACTTCCATCTTTATAGGTTTCTCTGCGAGCGATTTCTGCTCCATTGAGTCGACCTCCGAGTTTGACCTTGATCCCGAGTCCTCCTTTTTCCATAGTCTTTGCGATAGCATTTTTGATAACTCTTCGGTATGGCATCTTTTTCTCTATCTGGCGAGCAATAGAATCTGCGACGATCGCTGCTGAGAGTTCTGGTTTTTTTACTTCTTTTATTTCGAGGACACAGCTATATCCAGGAAATCGAGTGAGGAGATTCGATTTCAATGTATTGATATTTTCATCATTCGTGCCGAGAAGAAGTGCTGGTCTCGATGTGTAGATCACAATCGAGAGAGACTTATCCGCCGTATGATTCATAAAAATATTTGCAACTGGAAGATTCTTGAAATGTTTCGTTACAAGAGTACGGATAGCTACATCACTGGCAACATGCTCGGCATACGATTTTCTGTCGTAGTACCCTGTAGAACGCCAAGTTTTGATATATCCTATACGGAATGCGAGTGGGGAGACCTTATGTCACATAGAAAGAAAGGAGAAGAATTATTTTGCTGAAAGAGAGAGATCGACATGAGAAGTTCGTTTGAGGATACGGTGTGCTCTTCATCGTGAAACAGGATTAATGCGCTTGTATACGAGTCCCTGTGAGACACTTACTGAAGTGATCTTGAGCTCTGCGAGAGCTTGAGAATCATTGTGTTCTGCATTCGCCACTGCACTCGCGACCACCTTATACATGATATCTGCACCTTTTTTTGGCATAAATTTCAGTGTATCGAGCGCATCTTTTGCTGTCATATTTCTGATGATGTAGGCGATGACGTTGAGTTTCTTTGGGGAAATTCGAACATTTTTTACTGAAGCTTTCATAGGGGTGAGTTTTTAGATTTTAGATTTTAGCTCTTAGGCGAGAACCGGAACATCTAAGTTCTCAGTTCTAAGGTCTATATTATTTATTACCAGAATGACCTTGGAACCGGCGAGTGAATGAGAACTCTCAGAGCTTATGCCCGACCATATCTTCAGTGACAAAAACAGGGATATGTTGCTTTCCATTATGAACACCGAAAGTGTGTCAGACAAATTCTGGAGCAACTGTACATGAGCGAGACCATGTCTTGATCACTGATTTGCGACCACTCACATTGAGTGCCTCTACTTTTTTGAGGACTCGAATGTCGAGATAGGGTCATTTTTTGAGGGAGCGAGTCATAGTGTAATTATTAATTGTTAATTATGAATTGTTAATTATGAATTAACCTTGAAGCTTACCAGAACGAGTTCTGAGAACCCAACGATCCGTATATTTTCGAGAGCGGGTTTTGACTCCTCGAGCCAGACGTCCCCATGGAGTCTTCGGTCCTTTTCTCTGACCGACAGACTGATGTCCTTCTCCACCTCCGTGTGGATGATCGACAGGATTCATCGATGATCCGAGGACTGTAGGACGCTTACCGAGCCAACGCGATCGACCTGCCTTACCGATAGTGATCTGATCCCAGTCTTCGTTCGATACGGTACCGACAGTCGCATAACATTTCTTATGGACGAGTCGTATTTCTCCCGAAGGCATCTTGAGTTGAGTATATTCTCCTTCCTGAGAAAGAACCTGTGCTGAAGCCCCTGCTGAGCGAATAGTAGTTGCTCCTTGTCCGACGATCATTTCGACATTATGTACGGCAAGTCCCACTGGTATATTCCCGATCTCCATTCGATTTCCAGCTATAGCCTTCGCTGTAATAGCAGTAATAATCTCATCTCCAACCTTTGTCTCCATATGAGCAAGAACGTATCGTCTCTCTCCATCACGGTAGCAGACGAGGGCGATAAAGGCAGTTCGGTATGGATCATATTCGACGGTCTCGACTCGTGCTGGGATATCCATTTTATTGAGTTTGAAATCAACTATACGATAGAGCTTCTTATGTCCTGCCCCCTTATGACGAACCGAAATACGACCAGCACTATTGCGACCTGCATTATTTTTGAAATAGGTAGTAAGTGCCTTATGTGGCTCATTGGTCGTGAGCTCCTCATAGGTGAGTCCCGTCATAAATCGACGTGAGGGAGTAGTAGGCTTATATTTTCTGATTGGCATAGTGGAGGAATTAGTAGTTTGGAATGAGTGACTATTGTATGATTTCGAGGTTTGCTACGCGCTGACCATTTTTGAGAGTGACCATTGCTTTTTTTTCGATTCCTTTCTTGCGTGCGATTCCGAGTTTTGTATTATGGAATTTTTCGCGAGTATGGAGTACGTTGACCTTCTCGACATCAACACCATAGATGGATTTGAATGCATTTTTCACATCGATCTTCGTCGCTGCAGGATCGATCATACAGGTGTAGACACCCCGGACTTCACCGTCGGTAGACTTGTTGGTGACGATGAATCGTTTGATGACTGAGTAGAGGGAGTTCATAAGTTGGAGAATTAGAGTATTGGAATGTTTGAATGTTAGAGAGGGGAGGAATCGAGGATTCCAATCCGCCATGGCGGACAACACTCCAAGATTCTATTTAGAAAAATGTTCATAAAGGTGTTTGAGCGATGCTTCGGAAAATATGACATCACTATATTTCAAGAGATCATGTGGATTGAGATATTCGACATTGACCACCTTCGCAGCGACGATATTCCATGCTCCGAGGACTGCATCCTTCTCGTCACGAGTGACGGCGAGGATAGGCTTCTTGGCCTCGATCGTTGCGAGGAGATTTGACATAGCCTTCGTCTTTGTTGTCTCAGGACCAAATGACTGGATAACTTTTACATTATTCTCATTTGCCTTTGTCGAGAGGAGTGAAGTAAGAGCGAGTCGTCGCTCCTGACGATTCATATCGAGGGAGAAGTTGCGCTCATTTCGAGGACCGAAGACGGCACCTCCACCTCGTCTCATCGGAGAACGACGGTCACCCATACGGGCGTTTCCTGTTCCCTTTTGTTTGAACATTTTCTTCGTAGAACCTGCGACTTCACCACGATGCTTCGCATGAGCAATAGCAACACGACCATTCGCCTGCTGGAGGACGAGGAGACGGTGGATGAGACTCATGTTCGGAGTGACTCCGAAATGTGATGCCTCAAGGTCTACTGTTCCTTGGGATGTACCGGTGATGTCGAAGAGAGGAGCTTTCATAGATTGAATGTTAGAGTGTTGGAATGTTTGAATGTTAGAGGGAACCGGAATCCGAAGAGTCCAAGACTCCAACATTCCAAGATTCTATTAGAATGTAAGTGTGATCAGTGAATTGCGTGCACCTGGAACTGGACCTTTCACGGCAATGACGCGGAGATCCTTATTCACGAGAACGAGTGGAACATCCTTCAGAGTGATCGTATCGAGACCCATATGTCCGTGCATCTTCTTTCCGGGCTTTGTTCGGCGTGGTTTTCTGTTTCCGATCGAACCAAGTGCTCGATGGAATTTCGATCCATGAGAGGCAGGACCTCCATGAAAATTCCAACGCTTCATAGCACCCTGGAATCCCTTCCCTTTCGATATACTTGTGATCGAGAAATCCGTGACTCCTTCGAGAAGATCAAGAGAGATCTCATCTCCTTTTACGAGATTTTCGAGGACTCCTGTATGAGGTACTTCTCGAAGTGTAATTCGTTTTCCTTCGGTCATAGCAATTACGAGAGCTGTATAGCCATCGATTTCTTCTGTTTTTACCTGAGCGACGGTAAGTGTCGGAACACGAATCAGTGTCACTGGAGTGAATTTGCCATTATGAAGGACTCGGGTCATTTCGAGTTTTTTTCCGATAATTCCAGCCATGGTGTGGGAAGATAGATATTAAAATGAGAGGTTGCAAGTATTCGCTCCAGGAAGGAGGATTTACCAGCAACATCACTATTATTTTACAAAAAGTGAGCAGATAATATGAAAAAAGGGATACATGTCAAAAGAAAGTGGAATTTCGATAGGAGAATTAGGAACTGAGAGGATCAGGAAGGGAAATGAGACTCTTCCGAGAAGAGAGGAAATATCTTTCTTGTATAAAAAAATGAGACAGAATTGGAAAAACAGGCACTTCTGACTATGATAGGAGCCATGAAATCGATAAAAGCCAAAAAATCCCTCGGTCAGAATTTCCTCATCGACGAAGAAGCACTCTCTGGTATCGCGAACTCGATCGAAATACAAGGAAGACATATCATCGAAGTCTGACCTGGATATGGTGCACTCACAGACTATATCATCGCTCGTGAACCCGCGAGCCTCGACCTCGTTGAGCTCGATAGAGATATGGTAGAGATTCTACATTCAAAATTCAAAATTCAAAATGGATGACACGGGGAGTGAAGTGGGGGTTCTGGGGGCGAAACTGTTTGAGCGAAAAAGAAAACAGGAAACTGATGAGCGCAGCCAGAATGAGCGAGTTTTTTGACCCCCGAGACTTTTGATACTTTTGGTCACAAAAGTATGGAGGAAAAAATAATAATAACTCTTTATCATCAAGACGTACTCAAATTCACACCAATATACGATGACTACTCGGTCATCGCGAATATCCCCTACTATATCACGAGTCCGATCCTCTTCCACTTTCTGTATCCAACACTCCAAGATTCCAACACTCAAACTTACCTTCCTCCCCAAGAAATGGTCATCATGATGCAGGAAGAAGTCGGTGAAAAGATCCTCGCCGGAAGAGCTCGTAAGCCCCATCACTCCTACCTCTCGCTCGCCATGGAACTCGCCTGTGACGATATCGAGATCGTCCGCTCCGTCGGGAAGGAATCATTCGATCCCACACCGAAGGTCGACTCAATCGTCCTGAAGTTCACCGTGAAAAGTTCTCATGATCGAGAAGTAGAAGAGAAGCTACTAACTCTCTGGCGTATCGCCTTCACGCATCCTCGTAAGACTCTCTTATCAAATCTTCGGTGAAGTCACTATGATATCGAGTGAGTAAAACAGTGGCTCAGAGAATGCGGATACGATGAGAAGGTGCGGGCAGAGGCAGTGGGAATGGAGGAGTGGGAAAGGTTAATAAATACAATCAATTATTTATGAACAACTTAGAAAAAATGAAGCTAATAGACTTAATTGGCAGGAAATTACAGTCTGAAATGACATATAAGGAAATTGACGGATACTTTAGCCAGTTCTGAATCAGAATTGATTTACAACCAAGCTTCAATAGTAAATGGGTATATGTGAAAGAAATCTTACCAACTGTTGACTCAGATATTGTTACTCAAATCTGAGAAGAATTATGATTAATTGAGAGTTGAGGAATCGACTCATTTGACGCCATACCAAATTTCTGGAAACCGGGTTATTTCAAATTATTTCTTAGTCATATCTCAAGCTATAAGGTAAAGGCATCGGCATTAAAGCTCTCATTGGAGAAATATTGCATTAGTTGATTTGTTGCACATGAAGATATCGAACCAACGAAAGATTGGGAATATGAAATAGAGAAATGACTTTTTACTATGGATGCCTTATGTGCCCTTCTTATTGAAGGATTTGACACGAGCAATTGGACTGACCAAGAAGTGGGCGCAGCAATTGGACAAAAGAAATTAGTTATCCCAATTATTAGAGACCTAAATCCTTATGGATTTATCTGAAAATATCAAGGATTTCGAGCAAAGCAAAAAACAATAGTCGAAGTAGCTGATGCAATATTTAAAATAGTTGCAACTAATCCAAAAACGAAAAATATATATACTAATATCTTAGTAGATTTATTTCTTCAATCAAAATCTATAGAAGAGTGACTGCAGAGAATTAATCTACTCAACAAAATTGACCAGGTTTCAAATGAACTTATGAAGAAAGTGGCTTTAAAAATTTGAGAAAATGATATTTTGAACAACAAGGAAGTCATTACTTTAGTAAATATTCTTTTTGAGAAATACTGATTAAATATGATAAAGCCATCAGTTTTTAAAAAGAATGAAGAAGTATCTGTTGAAGATATTCCATTCTAGTTCTTTCTGATTTTCAATCTCTTTTAAAAAATCCCTTCCATTTATCTTGGAAGGGATTTTTCCGGATTCACTCTGGCGGAGGAGGAGGGATTCGAACCCTCGAACAGGTTACCCCGTTGCTTGATTTCGAGTCAAGTACTTTCAACCACTCAGCCACTCCTCCGAGGACACGCATACTAGTGATAATATTCCGATTTTCAAGGGAGATTTGCAGAAATTCCCCTATTTTTTCACGATCTTTGCGATGAAGAATCCCTCGGTCTCAGCACTCGGAAGGATCCGAACTGCTTTCGACATCTCATCTGTGTAGTCTGTTCCTTTCCATGAAGTGAGTCCCGTTCTCCACCATGACCGACCTGAGAGTCCGAGCATGATATCCTGGAGACGGAGATCACTCTGTTCACTGAGAACACGGGCGATGACTCATTCATTTTCCTCTGGTGCGAGCGTACAGGTCGAGTAGACGAGTGCCCCTCATGATCTCAGTGCTCCAATCGCAAGTGTGAGGAGCTCATACTGGAACTCTGACTTTTTCACGATATTTTCGAGGGTCCAGAATCCATAGGACTTCTCATTCTCGAGGAGGATACGACCCTCGGCACTACAGGGAGCATCGAGGAGAATCCGATCAAAAAGAGGAACTTTCTTTTCGAGCACAGGATCCGTTTCTGCGTATTTTGGTTCGATATACTTTGCATACTTTCCCTTCTTGTGGATCTCATCTCCTGTCGTTTCGAAATCACCTGCAAAATATTTTTTTGCATCGAGCTTCACTCACTCTATATTCGTCGCACCCTGGAGATTGCAGTTGTGCATGAGCTTATCATAGCGGATCTGATTCTGTTCGATCGCGACGATCTTCCCAGTATTTCGCATCATCATCGCTATCTGAGTGGTCTTCGATCCTGGTGCAGCACAGAGATCGAGAACTGTTTCTCCTGATCGAGGCTCGAGGACGAGAGCGGGTAAGAGAGAGGCGATACTCTGCAGGTAGATCTTCCCATCATAGAACGCTCGTGTTCCCTTGATCGCATATTCATGGGCTCGATCGAACATATAGGTTCAGGCAATCCCCTCGAATGGGATGATGACGATTCATTTTTCACTGAATTCCGTGAAAACCTCTGTTCCATCTCATTTCAGGAGATTGATACGCAGAGAACCATTTCGCTCGTGAGAAAAAGCGGTGAGAACTGCATCGTAATCTTTCGGGAGGATGGATTGGAGGCGAGATGTGAGGAGTGATGAGAGCATATGAATGATGGATTTTTTAGGGAATAGGTATTTAAACTTGATTTATGTCATTTTTTTGTCCGTCATTCCTTCATACTATTCAGGACAGGCCCTGAGTGAAACGAAGGATCCAGAGTACTGGGAACCTAGATTCTCACCCACAAGGGGTGTACTGACTATCACTTCGTTCAGAATGACGGAACACGGGTCTGAATCAAAGAAATATACTCTAAATGAGCTACTTCTCGATGAAACACTTATCCCCGTAAGCATCACGGAAGACCGTTCATCTGTCTGACATTTTCTCATTCCACGCTTCAGGACTCCCATAGTCTGCGAAATCCCGATACCATCCATGAGAAAATTTTGGCTTATGCGCTGACTTGATCGGGCACCAGTACCGTTCCGTACGAGACCCGATCTCGACCGTATAGGCGGCAAGTCCATTGAAGTAGCTACAGTAAAGACAGTTTATTTTCTGAACAAGATTCAGATAGTCGAGAAATCGACGTTCATAGATGAAAAATTCTGATCGTTTCACTCGAGGAATATGATAGAGTGGGAAAGTGATCCACTGATAGATCGTGATACTGATGTCGAATAAAACTGCAGGGATGAATACGCCATAAATGAATGGGATTGAGAGGAGATGACGGATACTGGTCGGGATGACGTACTTCCAGCTCGGGAGTTTGTAAGATTTATTGCGCCGGCGGAACTCTTCGAGAAATATCACTTTTTTCTTCTGAAGATGAAATCCATACTTCGTCGCGAGTCGTTCATACTCTTCCTTGAGATCGGTATTGAGTGATTCGATTTTGGCGAGGATCTCGCGGATTGTGTCATTCATAGAATTGAGGATTGGAACATTAGAATTTTAGAGTCTTGGAGTCTTTGGATCTTTGGGTGTTGAAATGTTTACATCTCAGTACCTCTCCATAAATTTGTAAGTATGATTTAGGGTAAATCCTTTTTCTAGAGTTCAAATTCTTCCTGCTTTCTGCTTCATGCACTCTGCTAATCTCCACTCCCGACTACGACCTTTGCATGACGCAGAACACGATCTCTGAGATTGTATCCTTTCTCGAATTCTTGAATGATCTTCCCTGCCTCTCCTGGCATCTCCGTCATCACATCATGACGATCAGGATCGACCTCTTCTCCGAGAGAGTCGAATGGAGTGACTCACTGAGACTCGAGATATTTCTGGAAACCTGCGAGCATCGAACGTATACCATCGACAAACGTATCTCCCTCAACTCACACTTTCAGTTTCACAGCTCGTTCGAGCGTATCTACCTGAGTCAGAAGCGGGAGGAGAATCTTCGCGGACAAAAAGTGAACCATTTCTGTCCGATCGCGTTCATTTCGCATGACGAGATTCTGATAGTCTGCCTGAGATCGTGCTAGTGAGTTTTGCAGGTTTTTGACCTCTTCAGTATCATCCGTGGTGGGACCTTGTCCTGATGCGGATGATTGATCCGATTCGTCAGAAGCAATTGCCGCCTCCATATCTTCGAGAATCTGTGAATCTATTATTTCTTCAGATGATGACTGATCTTTTTGTGACATAGCAATATTGTTATTGATAAAAATGATCCGCGAGAAGCAGATCATAAAGAGACTTATACTTGTGAGTCCTTCTTCATCTTCTCATACGATTCATCGAGTTTTTTCGTGATATCGGCTGTCCAAGACTTCAGGATACTGCTTCCAGTGTCGACAAACCGCTCTGCCTTGGCATAAGCATTCAGGAGGAATGCCTGCTTTTCTCCATAGGATTTTTCGATCAGATCGAGGATCGCTTGCTTTCTCGCTTCTCACTCGAGGGTGAGTCATTGTATCTTTCCTTCGATCTCCGGGATATATCCAGCAATAGTTTTCTCGACCTTCACCTTGAGGCTCTCGAAATCAGTGACATCTTCGAGGTGTTCATCGAAAAATTTCTTTGCCTCGTCGAATGCGACACGATGAATATCCACAACTTCGCTGATAAATCCTTCTACGGTTGTATCTTTTGATTCTGCTGGCATCTTCGAAGTACCTGCATCTTTCCGGAACTTCATCGCGATGGCGAGTCCTGCAGCATAGCCAGCGATCAGGGTAAGAAGTCATTTTTTCATAATATATATCAGATTAAGTTTCGAGAACAGGGATTATTATATACAAAAAGTATGAAAATCCAAAATGGATTGCAAAAAAAATAGAATTCTGTTACACTGAAAAAAATATATAAAACACTCTCTCGAGCCATTCTGTTTCTCATGAATAAAAATAATATCTTCACATTTGGCATTAACGAGATCGAATCGATCGGAGAATCATTTCGTCTGTGTGTCTGGAATGTCCATAAATGCCTCTCAAAAAAGCTCAAATCTGATATCCATGGACTCCTCGAGGAGTTCGATATTGTCATGATACAGGAAGCTGTGCTTTCCGATACTTGGACGAAGATCTGGAAGAATCTCAGTGATTTTAATTGGGATTTTTTCAGGAGCTTTTCTCTCAGAAGCGGTACCGAAACAGGTGTACTCACTGGGTCTAAGTACAAACAAAAAATACTCGCCATCCTCCCATCGATCGACCGTGAACCGATATTGCGGACACCGAAAGCGACGGGAATGAGCCTCATCGATATCACAGGACGAGTGGAGAAGCTCCTCATCGTGAATACACATGCGATGAATTTCAATTTTGGTGCTCCATTTCTCCGTCAAATCCAGTCAGTGCAGCTCGCCATAGAGGGTCATGTCTGACCGATGATATGGGCGTGAGACTTTAATACCTGGAGCAAGAAACGTATACGAGCGCTCGCGAAGGTCGCAGGGGAACTCGGACTCGAATGGCTCGTTCCTGAGAACGATCGACGATTCCTGAAGCTCGATCACATCCTCTATCGTGGTGTCCGCCCACGATTCTCGGAAATACGACATGATGTCCGATCATCCGATCATTTCCCGATTTGGGCAGAGTTCGAGATGCTATAAGGACAATTCAACCTCTTTTCTGTCATTCTGAACTTGTTTCAGAATCGAGATTCCGGGTCAAACAAACATATCAAGAACAGCTACAGTCTGATGCATCCATCCTCTGTGATGAGATAGTCATCCTCGATCCTGATACCAATACCCTCTTCTCAGATATAGATACCGGGCTCGATCGTCATGATCATCCCTGGAGTGAGGGGCATATCCGTATCTCCGACATCATGGGTATCGAGTCCGAGAAAGTGTCCGATCGAGTGGGGAAAATAGGGATTGACGAGTGGAGTATACTTTTCCATATCCTTCAGTTCGAGCTCTATACAAACATCGAACATATATTCCTTTACTCCGATATTCCAGGCTTTTCGAGTAATGCCTGGCTTGAGAGTCGATTCTGCAAATCGCTTCACTTCCACAACTGCATCATAGATCTCTTTCTGTCTCATGCTCAATTCTCAAGAAACAGGAAAAGTCCGAGAAATATCAGCACCATATCCATCGAACTCGATCCCGAAATCGAGAAGGATGAGATCACCATCAAGGATCTGTCTCTCATGGGCCGTATAGTGGAGGGTACAAGCACGTGGTCAACTCGCGACAATAGTCGGAAATGCCTCAACTCATCGTTCGAGACGAAATCTATACCCGATCATAGCCTCGATCTCATATTCATACATCCCTATTCGGACATTTTCGGTTATATATCTGTACGTTTCCTCAGTGATCCTGATACTCTTCTTGATTTTTTCGATATCTTCAGGGGATTTGATGAGTCGTTTCTGGATACAGTATCGATCAACACTCGATACCTGTTTTCCCTCGAGTATATCTCGCAAGAGTCTATACTCAGACTCAGTCGAGGCGACCGTATGATCAGGCAGGAGGAATCCCCCATCTCTCTCACTAAGAACTCTCTCGAGATCACTCCGAGGAAGGATCGCTCATGTGAATCCAGATTCCTGGATCTTCTGTGTATCCCACCTGATACTCTCCCAGAGTCGCTCGAACTCAGTTGGTTCATCGAAAAAAAGTATTTCCTCACCATCGGGAAGCGCCTTCAGGAGGATCGCTCCCTCGATATCCATACCTATCCATGCAAGGAAATCCGAATCGACTCGGAAAGGATAGTGAACATCTCCATTACGCAGGGGAGATGTTCAGGATGCGAGGAGGAGGGAGGAGGGCATATAGAGAATATTTTATATAAGGAGATTTTTGCAAAACTCTTCCATTTATGTTAGTATACTGAAAATGTATTTTTCTAAAAATAAATACCATGAGTGATATCGATGTCGTTTCAACAAGAGAAAAAGAAAATATACTTGCATTTTTTCAGCATAATGAGGGGGGGGGGAGGATAATGATCTACAAACGGTTCTCTATAGAGCACCTCTCCCTGATTTTGGGAAGATAGAAAAAATGGAACGTCAAGGTCTCGATCCACAGAAGGCAATAGATTTGCTCAGTGGAGGGTCGAGTTTACGGCTCAGTACTACAAATGATGATGGTCCCTGGAAATGAAAAGATACAGGTAAATCATTCGGTTTCGATCTCGAATATGCAGATCCAAATATGAAACTCTGAGCATCGGTTTCAGGATATACAAAAAATACTTCATATAACCCCAAAAAGAATATGGTATGAGGTACCCGAATAGATGCCCTATCTATCTACGCGCTATGAAAGGTAGGAGAAACACAAGTTAAGATGCATGATAGAGTCTGAAAAATCGTCGCATGGGCAGGAGCAGGGATGGATGGGATTGGAAGATTTTGAATGGAATGAATCCAAACCGGCTGGCATGAATACTGACCAAAGGATTTGACTGGTGGGTACAATTTCCAGAATACCTATGAAAAAAATGGAAATGGAAATGGAAAGAATATATCTGGATTCACTCCCACTATACTATGACGCCTAGAATGATCCACACCTCTGATATGAAATGAAAATAAGTGAATTAATCTCACAGGAAGTCTCGATGGAAAAATTGCCCTCGATAGAAGCTATGGAGAGACGGCTATTTCTGCAACAATATGAGTCGAATGAAACTATGAGAGACTCCATGGGTATATCGGTACAACCACCAGTCTCGTTCGTAATCTCCCAAGTACATCGCAAGTCATCAATACAGCCATCAATAATCCCAAAAATTTCGTCACTGTATGATGAAGTATCGATGTATACAAGTGACGAGAATCCACCACCTCACTTTTTGCATGAGTCAGTACCACTGGACGTAAAGAACAAACTCAATGAACTTTTTGAATCAAGGTATCCTTCTAATCCACTCTCTCCATCCGCACCACCGTCTCGATATGATGGGTGTGTGGGAACATATCTACCGGGACAATATCGGTGATCTTATACTTCGGGAGTTTTTCAGTCTTTTCGTCACGGGTTTTCCCGATCAGGAACTCGAGATCGCGAGCAAGTGTCGCGGGATTGCAGGAAACATAGATGATCTCATGAGCACCGAAGGTGACAATATTTGGGAGGGCTGACGGGTGCATGCCATCACGAGGAGGATCGATGATAATTGTGAATTCTCAATTATTGATTGTGAATTCGGAACCGACTTTTTTTACGAAGTCTTCGACCTTCTTATTCACGAATTCCACATTTTTGATACCATTTCTGTCCGCATTTTTCTCTCCATCCATACTCGCATCGGCAACGAGCTCGACAGAGTACACTTTTTCGAAGTATTTTGAGAGGAGGATCCCAATTGTTCCAGTTCCAGCATAGAGATCGAGAAGGATACTACCTCACCCTGTCCCTCTCCTGAAGGAGAGGGTATCATCAGTCGATTCGGCCTCCCCTCTCTGAAGGAGAGGGGAATGAGGGGTGAGGAGGAGTTTCGAAACTTCACTGTAGAGCTTCTCTGCACAGAGCGTATTCACCTGGAAAAATGACTTCGGCTGTATTTCGAACGTGAGTCAGAGGAGTTCTTCGGTAATACTCGGGGATCCGTAGAGGAGGACTGGATTACCCGTGACGATATCAGCTCGTCCTGTATTCTCGAGGAAAAAAATGGAAGCAATATTCTGGTATTTTTCG
The DNA here is from genome assembly GCA_043756665.1 of Candidatus Altimarinota bacterium. Classification (GTDB taxonomy): domain Bacteria; phylum Patescibacteriota; class Gracilibacteria; order BD1-5; family UBA2023; genus STC-74. The sequence continues at coordinate 20,772 of JAYUQR010000079.1, forward strand.
GTCAATTGTCGAACCATTTCTGTGAAAAATTCCCGTATTTGTTCCTGTCATTGCGAGGTACGAAGCAATCCAGACTCCTGGATCGCCACGCTTCATTTCGTTTCACTTCATTCTACTCGCGATGACGACACAGGAGAGTTCCATACACCATTCACTGAAAATATAAGCATGATCTCCCCTGTTTTTTTTGCCTTCCGTACCACGAAATGCCTCCAGAATCCCTCTGCTCGCTTCGGATCATAGGTCGGGAATCCTGAAGCCCGAGAGAGTCGATCGACCTCATGAAAAATAGCATTGATCTCCTCATCTGCGAGGGCACAATACGTACAGTCGATAATCCGATCGAATTGTCCCTGAGCATGGAATCCGAATCGGAAGTCATCATGGATCCCTTCTCGGTCAGAGATATATTTTCCCCAGGAGAATTCGACCTTATTTCGGTATCCATAGATCTCTGGCGATGGGATAATCGGATGCCACCTCACTCCTCTCACCTCTCCTTCAGAGAGGGGGATTTCATTGTTAGTGCCTGGGTCACCCTTCTCCTGTAGGAGAAAGGATGGGGATGAGGTGATGAGTCTTAATGCTTCCTTCACCTGTCACTCCTTGATCTTCAGCTGATCTGGATACCCGATCGTGAGCCACTTCGCACCACCATAGAGCTGGTATCACTCTGGAACTTCCACTTCCATGGGAGATTTTTTCCTGACTCTGAGTTCTTGCCCTTCATAGTGAGATTTTCGAGCCTTCAGGATACGGACATCGATGATGCTTCCAGGAATACATCCTCATGTGATGATGATCTTGCGACCATCTGGCGCCGTGGCGAGTCACTTCCCTCAGAAGATGAGCTTCTCGATCGTGATATTTGCGAAGGTTTCTGTGTTTTGCATGAGAATAGGATATATAATACGGACTATTATGGTTCTATAAGTGTGCTATTCTATCGTGAGATCCACTTTCTCTCCGAGAACAATCGGCTCAGTTCCGACCCAGACATCGAAGAGTGCGAGCCATCTGGCAAATATCTCACGGACATAGACGCGTGGTGCGATCAGGATACTCACATTCGACGCTCCGTATCCGATCGCATCGATCTCATGATGTCGAGCGATGAAGAGCGCGCGTTCGACATGAAATGGCTGAGAGATGATCGTCATCCCTCCCGTGAGGGAAAATATTTCTTTCGCACGGATAACAGAGTCGAGTGTCCGGAATCCAGCATAGTCAAGCGTGATGGCACTCTCGGGAATCCCCGCTCTGATGAGGGACTTTTTCATGAGCTCAGGCTCATTGTAACTCATGGTACCATTATCTCCAGAGACGAGTATACGATAGATTTTTCCTCGCTCATAGAGCATCTTCGTCGCTTCGATACGAGTGGTATAAAAGAGATTTATCCTCCCACTATTCGCCGAAGGTGAAGTACCGAGGAGGAGTCCTATTTCTCTTTCGGGGATATCCTCGACATCACGATACACCATCCCTCATACACTCCAGGTGATATAGATCCATGGGAGGAGTGTAAAAAAGACGAGAAATACAAGGATGATGGGGAGTTTACGCATGATAGGGAGTAGAGAGTGAATCTCAGGGCGAGTAAAGGTATTTAGATAGTGTTCATAAATTGTTCTTTTTTCATTTCTATCCGCCATGGCATAGAGGAATCTCTTTTTTTGAGTTATGAGTAGTATACATTTGTGAATTACTCATACGATGAATGTGAGAGGGATCCCTACGGGATGACAAAACGGGAGATGTTACTAGTACCTAGAAAGTGATATGCTCGATCAGTACCCCTTCCTTTTCCTTTCGATTCTTGAATTCATACCCTCACTTTTCTATGGTTTTATCCGAGAGGATGATACGAAGAGGGATACCGAGGAGGTCAGCATCTCCCGCCTTTTGTCCGAATCCTGTATCTCGATCGTCGATCATCACCTCATGTCAGAGTCATTCGAAGTATTCCCCGAGTGCGACGGCTTCCTGGAGATGATCCCCGATCACGATGATCACATGTGTGTACGGGGCGATCGATGGCGACCAGATGAGCCCCCGTTCATCATTCATCTTCTCTGCGATGACCCCCATGAGACGAGAAATCCCGATCCCATAACATCCCATGACGACGGTACCGATCGATCCGTCTCGATCCTGATATTTCACATCGAAAACGGTCGAAAATCTCGATCCAAGCTTGAAGATATTCCCTACTTCGGTGGTGATTTTGAGGGTATATTGATGACCCGTACATGAGACACATTCGAAATTCCCTTCTGTGACTATTTCCTTATTGTGTGCTTGTCCACAGGCATCACAGACATAGAGAATATCCTCACCAATCGCGAGCTCGGTCTGGAATTCATAGGAATACTTCGAGAAGTCACCTCCACTTGCGAAGGTATAGTAGGTCGAATCCGCGAGTCCGAGTCGGTCAAATACTCGATCATACGCGCCATGCATCACCTCAAAATAGGTATCGAGCTCTTCCTGAGACCGGTGAAATGAGTAGGCATCCTTCATGAGGAATTCCCGTCCACGAAGGAGTCCTGATTTTGCTCGTTTCTCGTTACGGAATTTCCACTGGATCTGGTACACACTACACTCATCGAGATCCTTATACGACTGGATAAATTCCCCGACGAGAGGTGTGACGACTTCTTCGTGGGTCGGATTCAGAGCATACTCACGCCCCTCAGCGCCTGGGAGTTTGAAGAGGACATCAACCGCATCCCAGCGACCAGTTTTTTCCCAGGATTCCTTCGATCCGAGGGCAGTCATGAGGATCTCACGAGAACCGATCATATCCATCTCATCGCGGACGATTGCCTCGATCTTACGGAGAACTCTGAGTCCGAGTGTCGTGAATGAGTAGGCACCGGCGAGCGTCATGCGGATCATCCCCGCCTGGAGGAGGAGTCCCGTGCCACGGTTATCCGATCCTGATGGGATCGATTTCTGAGTCTTGAATGGGAGAGAAGAGAGGAAGAGCATAATGGTAAATTTAGGATGTAGAAGAGTATAGGGAAAAATCTATTTTTCGGAAGGGGAAATATGAAAGTTTCAGGATGAAGTATTTGCATTGCCAGTAATAGTCGTTCCTCAAGAATGAGTGTCATAAATTCATGAATCAATACCATTTCCGATATGTGTATTGATTCCATATACTCATGCTTCTCGTGCAACCATGAGTTTTGAATGCATTCATCCTGTTCAGGTAGCGGATTTACTCGAGCAAAGTTTGTTGATATAATCATCAGTCAGTTCGGAACATCCTATAGTTGCTATTCTTGTCGAACTGTCTCTATGGTCTCTATAGACTCCATTTGTATTGGTTATGAGGTGGAGCATATTTGCTTGGAAAACTTGTGCGAGCAGGAGTGCATTTCTATCATTATCCTCTCCTCGTTTCTCCTTATCGATTTTTGCAACTGATAGGGCATCATTCTCATTCACGATGACGAGGATTCATTGCTTCCAAGCTTCATGAACCGTTTTTCTGAAAAGCCTACTTCGCTCAAAGTCATCCTCTATATCTGCATGAGTAAGAAGAAATCCTGCACTATGAATGCCATGTGAAAGGAATTTTTTCCTATAGAGTCACATGAGTCTATCCCAACCAATAGCAGCCAGAAGTGCTTTGTTCTCATCTCAAGACTTTTGTTTTCAGAGCACTTCTCTTCCGTACTGGACTGCTCAAGAGGTAACAAGAATTATATTCATTCATTGCCGAACCTTTTCTGCGATCCTTCATACGAGGATCTCGATTTTTCTCGATGTTGTGAAGTCTGAAAGTGATTCTGTTCAGATCTTTATGACTGTGGTCCCATAGAGTGTAAAGGTAAATAGTAAAACTCAACCAAAAAATCCCCCCAGAAGTATGATGACTCTCGTGGAGGGATTATAGAATTTCAGTGAAATTACCTTCCGAGAGTCGAAAGGGGAGGTGGGACGAGGTTCATGATGGTATGATTTCGCATGTGCATAGAACGATTGTAAGGATATTTTTTATATTTCAATACTTTTTTCTATTATCCAGGAAAATACATTTTCAGGAATCTATTCTAACCTCCCTGAGCACGAGCCGTGAACATCCTCTGTATATTCGCTATATTCTGCATGAAGTTGGGATTATAGGAATCCTACTCATTGGCAAACAAATTGAGTAGATTATCAATCAATACTCCTGTTTTTATCCAATCACCTTCACCCTTAATCTGGGTAAGTAAATTGGGAACTCTTTCGAGCCGTGGATCACTTTCCCCGAGATTGAGAAAGGTTTTGAGAACAGAAATATAAGCCCCTAGACCTGTTATTGTATCTTCTAATCGTGCCAGAATACAAAGTCTTACAATACCTTCCTTTTGATCGAGTCCTTTTACTTCATTACTTGCGAGTTGTGCTGTGAGATAATCCTGTAGTACCACTTTTTGCAATGGAGTAAGTTCACCCTCCCTCAAGTATTCAGTGAGTAAAAATTCACCTACTCATATAAATAATCTCTTATGTAACGATCATAACATCATTTACCTGATGGGCTCATTAATTCATACTCTATTTTTCTGAGAAGTCATATAATAGAATGGAGTTTTTCTGGTTTGACTTCTTGCATATGAACCATATCTCTCTCCATGACGGTTATTATTGCACGTTCGATCTTTGCATGTTCGAGCTTCAATGCCAATTTTCATGGTTGTCAGTTATTCTGTCGAAATTCTCCCCATCGATTAACGACTTCTAGGAGTTTCAGTCAAACGATAATCGCATAAAAAGGGTCACTGTATGTTCCTATTTGTCATACAATCTGTGCGTATGCGTTTCGAAAATCATCTTCCAATTCTAGCCTGGATAGGCTCAAAAAAAGTGAAGTAATTCCCTGAATATTTATAGCATCACTGCCATTACTCACCACTCACAGATCTGTGAATGCTCACTGGAGGTTCGTTTTAAGGTGTATTGAGCTTTGAATTGTGGCACCTGCTATCAATTGATCTACCGATCCAAGCATATCTTTTTTTTGTGGAAGATCCGGAAGAAGGTTAATTGTCTCTCTTAAATCTGCCAATTTTCAAGGTATATCTATAGAATTAGAGACCCTATATTTAGTCGCGAGTTCGAGACAACCTTGAGCTATTCTGAGACTATCACCTTCTTGATATTCCATCATATTTCTTCCAAGAATGCCAACATCTAAAACTGCTTGCGCATAATCTAGATTATTTTGATAAATATAGGTCCAAAATAAGGTAATCAATTCACCTAATGGTAATTCTTGTTCTAAATCTGCAGCATCATGTTCATGTATGGCGATAATAGGTTCTTGTATAGAGAGTAATTTATTGATACGAAATGTGACTATTGCTGGAACATGGTCTGAAATCTGAACTGGAAACTGAGTTCAATTACCTAGATCCATATCTCATCCCGAACGATCACCTCTTTTTTGACGTCGAAAATACCATCTTAACAACCAAATTGATGTTAATCCAGAAAGTACTACGAGTGACCATGATTTTATATTTCTCTCAATATGGGGAGCAGATTCTAGAGCAGGTGCGATAGGAGCGCTTGCGGAAGGTGGGGACGATGCAGGAACTGATGGAGCTGAATCCCCAGAGATTGGTACCCTTGCTCGAATTCAAGATGATGCGGGTACTGGTGGTTTGACTGGCGTACATCATTCGACTGCTTTCGAAGTCCGAAATTGCATAATCGCGCATAGTTCATCGAGAGGGATAGTTGGTTGTCGGTAATCAGAAACAGGTTGAGCATGAATAACTCAACTCGCCAGAACAGCTCAAATGAAACCGATTTTATTCATAATTATTTCGTATCAATCGTAAATGGCTGAAACGTTATATGAAATGACAGCGATCAGGAGATTGGTCTGACTTTATTCGTTCATTCCTCGACCTGTACTCCTCCTATAACTCCACCTTCTTTATTCAGTTGATATACATTCCTTGTTCTGTGTCCACTTGTTCCACTCGGTTCATCGAATATGAAAGTCTTATTATCTTGAATCACACGAGCAAATTTGGGATCAAGTGGGTTTCAGAACATTGTAATCCTATCCCTTCATGATGAGATCTCACTAGTGCTTTTCATTACTCAGAGTATTGTCGTTACTCTTCGTTTTTCGGACTCAAATTTTGTACTAGTCGTATCAGTGGATTTTACTCATGCAGTATCAATTGTAAATTTCGCTATCACTTTATCAAAATTATCTTCTCTTACTCCAAGAACATCATTTTTTCGTACATCATTCGCGATTCGAGTATTTCCCATTTTCTCCTTACGTCTTGTTGCTATGCCATCTGTTGCATCCCTCGTCACCATGAGAGAGAGTTCGAAGAGGAGACGTTTGGTTTTGAAGTTCGCCTTTGTATAATTAATATTTGCTGCAAGTGCGAGCTGACGGATTATCCCATTTCATTCGCCGATAGCGATAACATCTTCTGGTTTACAGTTCTCTGGGGGCTCAGAAGAATTCAGTGGCTCAGTGCAAGCCATTCCTTTGGATAACTTCCCCTTCAATCACTGTACCTGTTTGAATTCTGTTTCAAAGGAACCTTGATCTGAATATGCCATAAATAATAAAGTTAATTTCCTCGATTATAAAATCTTATTACTTCCTGTCAAATTATTATTTGACAAAATATATTTCATATTGAATGTTACATTACAAGGACACTCACTATATTCCTCCCTCCTTCGAATATCCTATTTTCCACGATAGTATATCCAGCCGCCCGAAAGAGCTCCTCGAGCTCCTCGAGTGTGAATCCATGATAGTACCTCGAATATGCACCGATCTTGATACTATAGTTACCATCTCCCCGATGAGAGCCCTCATATTTTACCTGATCTCGGATATTCCAGTTGGTCATATAGATACGGCCATTTGGACTGAGGAGTTTTTTGGTATTTTCGAGCACTTGGATCCGTTCTTCTTGTGATTCAAGATGGTGAAAAGAGGCAAGAAGAAGAATAGAATTATATTTTTGCATTCATTTTACATATACAAAAGATTGCATAGAACATACATCAAAGTTATAAAACTCATCTGTTGGATAGAGCTTTTTAGCCTCTCAGATCATTCATGATGAGCTATCAATTCAAAGATAGTGTTTCATAAATAACCCAGAACCGAGGGACTGTTCGATAAATCTCCCATTTCCACAACCAATATCGAGCACACTCATTGATCCATGGGCTATCATATCCGCTATAATATACTCTAGCTCTGGCCAGGGATGATCCTGACGACTTTTCGAGAATGTCTGGGCAAACTGATCGTAGGACATTATCGTTTCGGAAAGAGTTTTTCGAGGACTTGGGTATTCTTCCGCCAGTTCTTATCGACCTTCACGCGGAGTGCGAGAAATATCCGTTTCCCGAATATATCTTCGAGAATGAGACGAGATTTTGTACCGATATTTTGGATTTTTTGCCCTCACTTCCCGATGACGATGATCTTCTGAGAATCGGATTCGACATTCACATACGCCTGGATCTTCATGAGATTCGGATCCTCATCCTCGATCTGCGTGACTTCGACATAGGAAGCATACGGGATCTCATCACCGAGCTCATGGAAGAGTTGCTCACGGATGATCTCAGAGATCCTGAGCTCCGATGACTGATCCGTGTAGTAGTCAGCATCATAGAGAAATGGTCACTCTGGGAGGAGTTCTGCGAGGCGAGTCACGAGCTCATCGAATCCAGTACGCGCGACGGAGTCGATACGCAGATCGACTTCTTTTTGTGGATAGCTCTTATTGTCCATGTCTTGCTTGGTCTCGATCCTGAGGATCGGCTGTTTCACAGTTTTCAATACCTCATCGATACGGATATCCTCCTCTCCATAGGTGCGAGTCGGGTCGAGGAGTCTCACGATCACATCTGCCTTTCCGAGGGAGGAGAAGGCTTCAGAATTGATACGCTCATTGATATCATGGACTCTCTGGCTTCCGAATTGTTCTCCACCATGGTTATGGATCCCGGGAGTATCGAGAAATATGATCTGGATGCCTTTCTCCTCATCGGTAAAAATCCCTGGGATCGATCGCTGAGTCGTCTGGGGACGATGAGAAATCGCTGATATCTTCTCGCCGATCAGGGCATTCATGAGGGTCGACTTTCCAGCATTGGGTCGGCCGATAATGGCGACATATCAGGTTTTAGGCATTATGATTATTTTAATAAGAGTTTCTTAACCTTTTCCCCAAATAATTGAGAGAAAATCAGTATTCGGAGTTGATGGTCTGTGAGTAAATATGCCGTTATAAGTAAATGTTGTGGAGCTTGTCGAAGAAGCCTATATCGTTCAAGCGAAATAGTCCTATCTGGTTTCATACAATTTTGAACATGTATACTTTCAGAATGTGAAAACATGCTTATTTCTTTAGTCTCCTTCTCGCCTCGTCTACCTTTTTTCTGAGGATCTCAGAGGCCTTTACCGGATTCTGCCCGATGAGGAGATCGCTCCCATAGACGACGGTGGGTCACTCCTTGCATCGTCCCTGACAGAGGCATTTCTCGATCTCGACATCTTCACCATATCCATAGAAGGCGCGGTCTCCTTCGAGACGTTTTTCGATAAATGAAGCATATCGTTCGCTACAGGATCGACCAGTACAGATTCGGACAGTGATGAGGGACATGGGTAGACAGAAGTGAAGTGGTACAGATTATATGGATTTTTTTGGGATCGCCAAGTATGTTTTAGGCATTATCGAATGATCGACGAGTAAAGAGAATAGCGCTCAGTGCGAGTATGACCAGGATGTAGAGGATATTGCTACCATATCCCATCAGCCAATTCGTGAGGATGATCGGAGCATCAGTCGCAATATAGTTCTTCAGATTCAGTGCTTCGAGGTTCGGGAAGA
>JAYUQR010000080.1:0-29420 GCA_043756665.1 Candidatus Altimarinota bacterium
CTCATATTGATTTCAGAAAGATTTTATCTACACTACTTGACAGTATAGTTACAATCGGACTGAAGTCACGGGGTTTTAGACCCAATGGGTGGAAATAAGATATCTCATTCACTATAATCTTCGACTTTCTCTGTAAAATTCTCGTCATCCCATAATTCCCGAGACCAGAAAATTGGAAGAGAAAGCGTATTATGCTTCAATATTGCGTAAGTAAATATGAGGCAATTTGATCATGCCGAAAGGTCAGAAAAATCAGATGGTTGAGTATCTGGATTCACTTCAGGATTATACGGTATGCTATAAAAATTTTGAGGAATTTCCATACTTAACTATTTGATGGTGATAAATTGATGTATCTGCTCAACCATATCATCACTCCCTTCATATTCAATAAAATTCTCAGTAATATACCTGAGGCTCGAAGAAATCTTACTTCATTTTTTATACAGGCAAAGGATTTTCTTCCCATAAGCACTCGCGAATCAGAGCTCTATACCAAGACCTGTAGCAGGACAGCTCACTTCAGCAATGAAGAGATCGACAGTTTTGAGAGATTCCTGTGAATGTATTTCGACTCAGTCATGGGGAAAGATCCACTGATGCTCAGGAAAAAAACTTGAATTCTTTACCGGATTATAGAGTTCAGTAGAAAAATCAGAATCCCGAAGATGTCAGAGTTGGATAATCATAGATATATGTCATTCCGGGCGAAGTCCCGGAATCTTAAGAAGTAATTTCATCAAATAAATCTTTCCAGTCCGGATTTCTTTCTTCGATAATATTCACTTTATACTCTCGTTTCCATTTCTTCATTCTTTTTTCTTGAGCTATAGCCTCATGTATATCGGAAAATATCTCATACCAAACAAGTTTCTTTACGAAATATCTTTGGGTAAATCCAGAATTCTTAGTTTCTCAGTGTTCAATAGTTCTTCTGATTAGATTATTTGTCACTCAGACATATAGTACTCAATCTTTTTTGCTTGCAAGAATGTAGGCATAATAATTTTTCATGTTTTTGAAGACAAAATTCTCTATCTAGAATAGAGTGATAAAGGGATTAAGATTCCTGCATACGCAGGAATGACGGCAAAAGAGTGGAGATTCCTGCATGCGCAGGAATGACAAAAAACTAAACTACCGTAAAAACATTCTCCGTCCCATAGTACTCCCTCCAATTCTGATTATAAAAATCGAACATCCGAGCGAGTCGAGCCTGATCGAGTTCCTGATATCCGAGTGACTCGATGAGCGCAAGGAGGAGAGCACGAGTCTCGTCTACCTTCTCAGCATCAGTAATGACTCGCTCGAATTCAGCCAGGTAGCCATATCCAGCATTTTTATCGAGACAGAGGATGGTTTCTTTTTGACTCCCTTCTCTTTCAGGAGAGGGGCTAGGGGTGAGGTGGTACCCTTCCCTCTCTCTTGACCACTTCGCCTGATACGAAAACCCTGCTTCGAGGACTTTTGCATCCATCTCATCAAGCGTCATCGGTGCAAGATCGACCTCCCACTCGATGCGTGCAGTTCCATTCGAGCTCGATTCATCATTCACAGTTGCCTTCACGACGATGATTGTCTGAGTCGGAGTTCCTCGAGTACGCACAGAGAAGCTCTTCGCTCGATTGATGATATCTGCGAGCTTCATATTTTCATCACTTGAAACAACTGATCAGAAAGCCTTCTGAAGTCCATCAAGTGAACCGCCATCGAAATAATGATTTCTCTGACTCTCAGAATAAGCATGTGTCAAGCCTGGAAATGAATTCTGTACTTTCGATACAAATTCATCCTTTGCGGTAGCATTCCCGAGTAATACCTTGATCTCTATCTCGTAATTATGCATAGAAAGTGAGTGAAAAAAATACCTCCCGATTATATGAAAAGAGAGGGTACTTGCGAATAATTTTTTGAATTTATTCCTTATGAACATATGAGGTAAAATTTTCACGTCCATCCTTATATCGACCCGTATCCTGGTAGTTCTGACGAGGAGGAGATGTGAGCTCAGAGAAGAGGATTTGTGCGATCTCCATACCTGGACGTAGGATGATCGGGATCGAGCTCATATTCGCGAGTTCGAAAGTGATATGGAGAAAATGTCCTGGGTTAATCAGACCTGCAGTATTATGGACTACCAGTCCGAGACGTGCGAGGGATGACTTCCCTGAGAGGTGTGTGAGATAGACGTCACTCCCGAATTCCTCGATACTCATCCCGAGGACAGTGACTCCCGGTCTGAGGATAAATCCTTCTTCTGGAGTCACGGAAACCTCTTCATATTCGGGGACAATCTTATTCACGGGATCGATATTGGCGATCGAGTGAGGTTTCACGATCAAGAACTTGGACCCCAGACGGATGTCATAGCTCGCAGGCTGGAGACGCTTCGGATCAAAATCAGAAATCCGTACATCGCCTGTCTCAAGTCCTCGAAATATGTCGACATCTGAGAGATACATAGAAAAAGAAGAATTAAGAATTAAAAATGAAGAATATCGAATTTTAACATTGAACGAGTCTATCTATTTCTTCGAAATTTCAACTCATTTGAGATAGTATTGTATTATTTTTTTGTAATCCCAACCCTGAGAGGCAAAATACGTTGCTCAGATTCATGAAATCCCCACTCAATGACCATTTCTTACTTTTCATACTGATCCAGGATCTTCCACAGACTGAAGATATGGTATATCCATACAATTCATACTTCCACTATTTTTACAGTATTCGAGATAGGAAAGTGTACGTCCATCTGTACTCGATGAATACCAGACTTTTATGGGCTCTTTATCGTATTTTACTATCAGTCCTCTCGTCTCCTCAGCATATCGAGATACATTCGGAGAACGCATTTCATAGCCATATCCGAGATACTTCTGGAATGAGTCAGGATCATCGAGTCCATCATAGAGGAGTGTTCCATATTTTCGATGTGATTTATCCATATAATAATAGGCATAACTGCGTGCTGAAACGATGATCGTTTTTATTTTTTCGGGCAAATCACTATTCGAAACCTCCCCCAGACCTTTCAGATAATCTTCTATGGGAAGCTCATTTACTATGAGGAGTTTCCCATCAATATTCCGTACGATGATCTTTCCACGGAAGAGATTATCGTTGTATTGCCGGCTCATATCCCATGCAGGGATACGTACCCAGGAGGCTATCCGAACCACTTCACCCTCGAGAGAGAAACTTGCACCTGTATATGTTCGATTCCCTGACTGTATGACCACCTGATTCTTTCCTACAAGTGAGATATTCGCTTGATATTGCTGATAGGAAGAGATTTTTCTCTGTCCGATGCGGGCAACAGGAGGAGAAACTGTTGCTCATTTGAGGAGAATAGAACTTCAAGAGTATGAAAGCTTTATTTTCACAATTGGTGATTTTAGTGATTTCGGTATCAGGATACTCATAACTGAAATGGCAGGACTCCCTACACTTTCGCCAGGCTTGAGCTCCATACTCAGTATCTCATCAGGAGGAAATGGATCGATATGTGGAATCTCCGTATTTTTCCTGAGAGTACGCTCATGATCGAGTTTCGAAAGGAGTCATGTGAACTCATTATAGATATTCACTCCTGGACATGCTGTCGCGTTATAGTCACGATGTCATGCAAGGGCCGTGATCATACGCGTTTCCACATGAGAACAATCGAGGATATATCTACAGGAGTTTAGTGCTATAACCTGCGATGAGAGAGTGATCCCGTATTTTTCAGCAACGAACGTGATGGCATCTTCGAGCCCCATTCGCTGATCCCGATTGAGGTGGATATTGTCGAAATTCCCGATGAGAGCAATGCCGACACTTCACTCGTTATTCCCAGGTGTATGACCACCGACGACATAGTCTCCTCCAGCTCGTCACTCATAGAGAGCTCACCTCTGTCAGATAATGTAGTTGTATCCGATATCTCACCACCCTCGGGTGATGGTATGATACTTATAGATATCACGCAGATAGACTTCATCACTTGCCTCTATCGCTTCTATATTCTCCGCTGTATGGTGGATCACGATACGGTCGACTGCTTCTGTTTTCTCTATTGGCCAGATGAGTCTATGTCCTTCTTCATTGCGCCTGAGAGTAATAATCTTTTTTGTAGTCGGAAAAAGTTTTTCGATCTCTCATCTTCTCAGACTTCCTGAAGCAATAGTGTCTAACTGAGCCTGTGACTTTGGTGATTGGCGATAGTTCAGGTACTCTTGGAAGGATTTTTTCTGATAGGGGGAGTCCGTATAGCGATAGCTCTCATCCGCTCACCACTCCGATCGTGAGATGATACGATTCGATGCATGTACGGCTGGAAGTGATGTATGAGGCGCTTCTTCACTATAGGAAGTGATGAGACTGATAGTACTCGTATCGAGAATATGATCGGATATGATACTATAGCTCACTGATCGCTTTCCAGTAGTGATCCAGGGAATCGAGAATATCCGTGTATCCATGCCATGCATATCGAGACCGTCGAGATCGAGAGAGCGACTCATATCTCCCGAACTAGTATGCCAGATGATGATGATACCAGTATGTGCAAGGGCTACATCTCGAGGGAATGAGAAATAGAATGCAGTCCTCGGGGAAGTGAATTCGACGACCGAATCGATACGAGAGACTCCTCATGAAAAAATCTCTGAAACAACACCAGAAAGGGAGGATTCGAATACAATAGGACTCTGATCCTGATCGTATGAAAACCAAGAGTACAAAAATCAGGAAATGAGAAGTGTGGAAATGAGAAGAAAGTATCGCATTTATTTGCCAAAATAAGGGAAAATGTGTAAAATCAATCTATATAACTCAAAAACTATATGCCTTTCCGACCTGAAATCAAGGAATTCACCAAAAATACACTCATCCTGACGCTTTTTTTCACGCTTGTGCTCCATCTCTCATGGGGATATATCGCGCCCTATATCGGACTGGGTGCGAGTGCGAGCAATGATGCGAACTTTTCCCAGATGAATACCACCTATCTCGGGAATATCGCGACCGCTGTCTCACTCAATGTCGGGCAGAGAGAGAAGGAGTCGACCAAAGGAGGAATAAGTCTCTCGAATGATGTCATCTCCATAGCAGAAGTCCTCGCGAGTCCGAGCGAGTGAGAGAAGCGCCTCATCGGGAATAATATGATCGCGATCCAGTCATATGTGAACCTCCTCCGAACGGATATCATCGCCCTCCTCGACCAGACAACAGATCGGAGTGTCACACTCGATGAACACATCGAGATACTGAAGTGATACTATACACGAGCTGCTGATAGACTCACTATTATCGGGGAGCAGATCATAGAACTGAACACTATCCTCACGACGGCAGCATGAGTAACCAATATGTCAAAAGTCTCCATGGAAGAGCACTACAAAGCATTCGACTACTCTGGTGTCGATACTGTGATCAATGACTACGTCAATGCCAAGAATCAGGAAAACCGTGCTCGAGTCTACCTCGTCTACCTCCAGAGATTCCAGCGGGCATATGGCATCCTCCAGTGACAGAACAAGATCGTCCTCGATACCCTCATCAATAACCGTGAAGCCCTCATCAAGCGCTCTGTTGTCGTCATCCCTGACTCTGGAGCTGATCTCCTGAAAAAGATGGGACTCATCCAAACAGAGGAAGAGGCAAAAAAATCAAAATGAATCGAGTAGATATTTGCAAAAAAATAACAATTGTGGTCTAATCAGTCTATGTTCAAGAAATTTTTTACATCTACACTCTTGATGTTTGTGGCAATAGGGGGGTTTTTTTTGAGCTATAATCAAAATTTTCATGAATCATCGAGATCACATTATTCGTTACTAGGAACTTATACCTATGCTGTAGATTGTTTTACTGATGAATGTAATGCTGTCGTGGCTGCCTGAAATAAGAAAATACAAGACTCTCAAAATCCTGAAATCAAGAAGATGATGGATTCTCTTGTTGCGGCGCTCAATATCGTTCTGGTTTTCCTCACGATCCTCGTCTCTCCAGCCATCATGTTCGCGAGCTGGCTTATGACTCCTGACTGGACGAGTGGTGACCTCTTCAATATACGACCCATCATCCACTCCCTCTGGATCACGATATCCAATATCACTTATTTTATCTATGCGATTCTCCTGATATTCATCGCACTTGCCACGATATTCAACTCCGATAACTATGGATACAAGGCGATGCTCCCGAAGCTCGCTCTCGGTATCATCCTCGTTCCACTCACCTGGTGGATCGTCCAGTTCGTCATCTCCGCATCATCGTATATCACAGCCTCTGTCATGACGATCCCCGCCGAGACGATGAATGCATACAATGCAAAGTATAGTAATGGGAAGCCGAGTTTTTGGAATACTCCTATCATACCATCAAAAATAACATATACAAATGATAAAAGTGATATATCTAAATGGCCTTGTGCAAGTGATGCAGGACCATGACAACCATGTGTTTCTCCAAAAGATATTATGGAAAATGCTGGTGGTATGTACTCTCCCCTCTTGGTCTATGGATATGGTATATTCAGTCTCCATAATTCCCTGGATATCAAGACCACCTGAGATCAGATAAAAAATATCGTACAACTCATACACCAGTGACTTATCGGTGCCCTCATGTTCATCGTATTCGGGATACTGGTACTCGCACTCGTCTTCATGCTCATGGTGCGAGCGATCAAGCTCTGGTTCTATGCGATATTCTCACCGCTCTTCACTCTCCAGTTCGTCGTGTGATGAGAGATGTTCTGAGAGAACAAGGATAGTTTCAGTATCAAGGAATTTCTCGGACTCGCATTCGTCCCAGCACTGGTATGACTCTCTCTCTCATTCTGACTCGTGATCATCTCCGCACTCATGTCAGCAACGGGTGGAGATGGAAAGTGAAATAATACAGGAGATTGTACGAAGGCTCCCTGTCGTATCGAGCTCATGTCCAATCCAAAGAACTATATATCATCACTCCAGGTAAAAAATGATAATGGAACAACGGATACGACGAATGAAATCGCCTTCTGAGGTATCACGTACATCTACAAGTGAAGTGTCACGGCAGCAGAGTACACTGCATGAGCACAGAGTGTTCTCAGTAGTGCTGGAGGGATATTCGGAACGATCATCATCGATATCATCGCACTCGTGTTCATCTGGGTGGCATTCATGGCGGCAAAATGAGTGAGTAAAACTGTCTCAGCAGCGATCACTCCATTCGAAAATATGGGAAAGAAAATCGGTGAACTCGGTATGTCTCTCCCGAAATATACACCAATCCCTGGAACTGGAGGACTCAGCATGAAGAGTATGGAAAGAGTTCCAACCTCAATATCTGATTCTATATCAAAGAATGATAGTGCAAACTTTGAAAAAAGTTCTCTTGGTAAAATGTTACATGCTGATCTCAATATACCTCCTGATCAAATTAAAAAAGTGACAGATGCAATCCATACAGGGAAAAAAGAAGAATTTAAAGAAGCTTGGAAAAATAATCAACCATTCATTGATAGACAAAATTCTCATAATTCAGGAATTGTCGAAGAATTCATAAAGAAAGTAAAAGAAGATGATAGTTATCTAGAGCATCTCGGCGTGGATCCTATTCAAAGAGCAAAGTTTAATGAATTAAAGCAAAAAGATTTAAATAGTGAAAGTACTAGAAAAGAAATTCTAAATCTTATGCGTGGAACATTTGGAAGTGGAACTAATGCTTGAACTGTAGCATGAGCAAATGCTAGTTGATACACCATGAAGGAAAGTGCTATTGATAAAAATCACGTAATAATGAATCTTTGAGGTAATAATATAAATGTTGGTGCATTAAAATGAAAAAGTGCACCAGAAATAGCGGAGGTCATCACTAAGGAAATAATAGCTAAGATAACTGAATTTAAGGAAAAACCTCTTGATTGAGATGCTCTGAAAAAACTACTAGATTCAGAATGACTTAACGGCAAAGAAATCGCGGATAAGGTGATAAAAGATCTACCTCCTGCATTGCATAAGAAGAAGGATGAGAAAAAACCTGATCCTACTAAACCTTCCTAATATACTGAAACCGAGACTTCTGTCTCGGTTTTTTTACTCTACGATATAGCTCCGCTTTCCGACAGTATCGACGGCGCTCGTTGATCCTGGAGAGAACGCGTGACACTAATGATTATCGATCGTATGTATGAGAAGAGTACCGTCATCTTCCCATCGACCGAATGCTCGATACTGACGATTGATTCGGAAGCTCCAGATTCCAGAACCAGGAGGATTTCGCTCTTTGAAATCATGTTTCCCACTATGCCCGAGTAGGAGAAATCTTTTTACTTTTTTATACTGTTCGAATATATTTCTCTTCTTCATGTATGCATGCGTATCTGAAAGCTCCAGTATCTGTGTGATATGAATATGTCTCATGGTCTATGCATTTAGATAGTCTCCACGAGGGATACTCGCGGTCGATGTATGTCGTGTACTGATATGATGAGAGACTTCATGTATCTGCATCTCACGGAAATCGATATAGACATCCATAAGTACTTCCATCATGCCATCGAATGTCTGGAAATGTGTGGGAAGAGTCGCTGTTATGGGTTCATCTAGTGTGAAGGTCGTCATATGAAGATATGTTAATAATCGAAGTATATCGAAATACTCATAGAAATCAATGCAATAGGGTCGTCTATTCCACGATATAACTCCGCTTCCCGACAGTATCGACGGCGCTCACGACTCCGATGAGCTCTCCTGAGCGAGTCCATATCGGCATGCCACTCTCTCCAGGTGGGAGGATGATATCGGTGACCACCGATCATGAGAGGAGTTTTCCCGAGAGGGTCGAATCATAGCCGATATATGAGGAATCGAATTCGAGGATTTTCCCTTCGATGATATCTGTCTGAGTATATACTCTGATATTCTCTCCGAGAGTGAGCTGTCATATTCATTTCGGGGAGATTTCAGAGAATGATGATGTTCATGCGGATAGGTAGCTGACTCTCGCCATATCCCTCGAACTATCGGGGAATTCTATGGACTCTATACTGGATTTCTTCGTATCGGGAAAGAGGATGAAACATCAGTGTGCACTATATATTCATGATTCATTTTTTTGCACTCAGTTCGTACACTTCTCTACCACATGTCGGCTCGTGAGGACGAGTCAGGATCTGAGGATGACTCATTTCCCATGGACTCATGCCATACTCTGCGATCCTATATGGACGATGCGAGATCGAGGATCACTCTGGATGATCTGTTGACTGCATGATGTCATGAGGAAGAGGGAAATGATGGCAAAAATGGAAAACTTCATAATTATCCACACTATAGGGGAAATGCCTATATCTGTAAAGTGGAAAAATGAGGAAAGTTTCCTAGAATGGAAATGTTCTTGACTCTCATGGCTATACTAGAACTTTATCATTACCCGTCATTCTGATCCCGAGCCTCGGGAGAAGAATCCATGTGTACCCTGGATCCTTCGTTTCACTCAGGATGACGGAAAAAAAAGTACATAAGCAATTATTTATAATTTTTAGTATAACAATTCATAATTTACCATTAACCATTAGTATCCTATGTCTGTATTGAAGGAGTTCCGTGATTTCGCGATGAAGGGAAACGTCGTCGATCTCGCCGTCGGTGTGATCATCGGTGCTGCATTCGGGAGGATCGTCACCTCACTTGTCGAGGATGTGATCATGCCCCCTATCGGGTGGATCATCGGGAATATCAGCTTCACGGATCTGAAGCTTGCTCTCCCTGCAATGCTCGATGGACAAAAGGTGGTCACGATTAATTACGGGAACTTTCTCCAGATCCTTCTCAATTTTATCATCATCGCATTCTGTGTCTTCATGATCGTGAAGGCGATGAATAAGGCAGTGAAGAAGAAACCCGTCGAAACGATCGCACCAGCAGGTCCTACAGATGTCGAGCTCCTCACTGAGATCCGTGATCTCCTGAAAAAGAAATCAGCATAATGGAAAAAAAGAAAAACATCATCTCTATCACCGGGGTCGACACCTATGGTGTGAGAAAAGAGAAGGAACAATGGAAAAAGATTTTTCGAGAGAAATATGGGAGTGAGAATATCGAAGAGGTCCGTATCGAAGAGGTAAAAGACTGGTCACGTATCGAACAAGACATGCAGAGTATGGGACTCTTTGCCACTCGAAGACTCTGGTGTTTTTCTGGTGGATTCGCCAAATCGAAAAAAGAAGAGTGAGAAACGACGAAAAAAAAGAAGTGAGACTGAATCGAAGAGAAGATCATTCATCTGTGTGAATCGATCGGGGATGATCATTTCATGATTTTTAGTGGACTTTTTTTTGACCCTGAGAAGTGAACACTGATTCCCTGGCTCGAGAAACATGCCGATACTCGAAAATCAAATACACTCTGGAATGTGGAAGTTTGGGAAAAACGATTTCGCGATCTCGATTCGAAAGTCATACAAAAGGTACTCAATGCCTATAAAGAGGCCGAGACCTGAAAAGAGGAATCGAGTCGGATCATCGCTGACTCGATCGGATGAACACTCGAAAAACTCTCTCTCCTCTGATCTAAAAAACTCAATGATGAGGATATAGAAATGTCTCTGAACCGTGAATATGGAGGAAAGATGTTCGATCTCTCTGATGCAATTCTCACGGGTAATGGGGCTCGGATAAAATCCCTTCTCGAACGTATGCCGAAACTACTACCCCGTACGAGATCATCCCGAGCTTGATCGGCATACTCAGATGATCCCTCTATGTGAAGTATCTCCAGTCGATCGGGAAAAAGGAGCGTGAAATATGAAATATTATCCCCATCCATCCCTATGTACTCGGGAAAACACTTAATTCGAAAATTTCTTATATACAAATGAGTATCCTCTATAAAAAACTCGTCGATACGAATATAGCCTATAAGAGCGGATACGGCATGAAAGACGGTGAATTATGAAGAATATTTTCTATAGATCTAGCTATTATAGAATTGCAAAAAAAATAAATTTCATACAATGATATCGTTTTATTACTTCAATATATCCACTATGCAATTCCTGAAAACCCTATTGATTCTCTGACTCGCCGTCTGACTCACATCATGTTCATGAGGCAAACCTCCAATTCCAGCACCAGCACCTGCACCTGCACCTGCAAGTTCTGGAACCGAGGTAAAAACCACCGATCCTCTAAAAACTCCGGAAGGTGCTCCTGTCGCTACGAATTGTACAGTCATCCCACCTATGGATGCTGCTGCGCTCAGGGTATATGAATCAGGAGTGAGTCCGACGGCCACTCCCGGATCACTCGGATCTGGAAATATAGCCTTTGTGAACTATACACTTCGCCTGTGTACTGCAGATGGAAAGATCAAGGATACTTCACGAGCTGCAGATGCAAAGATCGGTGGCATATATCAGGAAGGGAGACCGTATGAACCATTTCAGACAGTCATCGGGTCACATAGAACAGTACGAGGATTCGAATACGGACTCATCGGGATGAAGAAGTGAGAGAAAAAGATCATTGCCGTCGCTCCTGTCGATGGCTATGGAGAAGCAGTTGCGGGAGTAAAAACGGAGAAAAAAGTAGCAAAGACTGATATTGCTCCAGAATTTAGCATCGTCCTCGACGCTTCTCTCTTCAAGAGTACCGTTACGGAAACGATCAAAAAAGAGATGCTCGGAGACAAGGCTAAAGATCTCAAAGTAGGACAGACACTTACTGGTGGACAAAATAATGATATTCCTGCAAAAATCATAAAGATCACTGCAGATGAAGTGATAGTAGAGATCGATAATAGTAAGAATCCATTTAGTGGGAAAGAACTGAAGCCTGGAGTCACTGCCGATGTCGAAGAATGAGTAACATTTACTGTGAAATCCGTGAGTGGATCAGGGGTAACATTCGATGTCGTAAACAAGAATAGTCCATTTTATGGAAAATATACTGTCGGTACTACCGCAGAAACTCCGGTCGGAAATGTAACCCTCAAGGAAATCTGAGATAAAGAAGTGACTATCGATATCGAACCGACGAAAGATGAACTCAAAACGACTCTCTTCTTCGATGTAGAACTCGTCGACATCAAATAATATGATCACCATTCATATCCTCTCTCTTTTTCCAGAGAGTTTGGTTCCCTATCTCGAGAGTAGTATTATGAAACGAGCCCAAGAAAAGGGGCTCTTTCATTATCATATCCACAATCTCACGAATTGGACTGTACGCAATACTCGACGCGTAGATGATCGACCCTATGGATGATGAGCTGGCACACTTATCACTATAGAGCCCCTTGCGAAAGCTATACGTGAGATTATCCGAGAGTATTGAGCGATGAAGATCCTATATTTCTCCCCTCGTTGAATCCTCCATACACAGGAACAAGCAGAGAAGCACGCTCAATCTCCCGATATGCAATACCTGATACTCTGTTGACACTATGAGGGGATCGATGCGAGGATATTCGAGCTTTTTGAGATCATGGAAATATCTATCGGTGAATATGTTCTGACAAGTGGAGAGCTCGCGAGTCTCATATGGATCGATAGTATCGTTCGGCTCATTCCCTGAGTCATCAGTGAAGAGTCACTCCGCGAAGAGTCATTTTCTCGGGAACTCTGAGGAAAAAGAGAATATCCACAATTCTCTCGACCCGAAGTATTTGAGTGATTACGAGTACCGGAAGTCCTCCTGTCTGGCGACAAGAGGAAAATAGAACAATGGAATCACAAACATACACTCTAGAACTACTCCTGTATCCGATATGTTTGTTCACCGATATCGAGTCGCTTATATCCGAGGAGGATACGCACATCTCCAGAGATATCACTGTTGCTATCGAGTATGTCAAGATAGGGTTTGAGAGTCGTATTTTTAAGAAGTTTGAATGTTTCTAGATCGATATTTTGATTGGGGAGCTTAATCTCTAGGCTTCGAGAATTATACTGGAGGAAGATTTGAGAGATATTCTTCTCATCGAGGTATGTGAGAGTCCAGTAACACTGAGCATCCGTCCCATCATTTTTCTTCACCGTTCAGAGAGCATTTTTCACCGTCATGAACTCACCATCTGGGATAAATGAAGTTATATCTGAATCTGGGAAGAGTCATCGAAGCACCACGACCTTTTCATTATTCAGGAGGCTCGTTGAACCCGTATAGACCTCTACTGGTTTGATAAATTTCGTGATCTCATTTTTTTCGAGATCGACTTTCGGTACTGCGACTCCATCCTCGAGTTCTGTCGCAAATGGAAGATCACTATAGAGAACATAATTGGTATTATATTTTTCTGGATCGAGTAGTGTTGCGAGTGCATTGAGTCTGAGTGTCGACTTCTGGATCCTCGTATACACATCGGTCACATTTCATGCCCCATTATTTGCTGATACTATAGAATCATTGACGTAGGAGATCACCGAGTTCAGGCGAAATATCTGTCGCATAAAATCAGTATCGAGTTTGATATTCGTTCCGTCGACAAAGGCATTATTGAGATACAATGCTCCATTATCATCGACCATAAGCATATTATAGAGGGATCGTACGACGAGCGTGAGAACCTTTTCATAGAACTGTGAAGAGAAGCTGAGAATTGTCTCAGAACGTTTTCCGATATCATCAATAGAGTTCATATACTTATTTCCTGCATAGAAAAAAGTGATCAGGTAATCAAACGTCGATTTATTCTCGAGATATTCACGAGTGAGGATTCCCTTATCCTGTATTTTATCGATAATATTATAGGAATAGATAGCAATATCGAAGAAATCTTTTTCATCGATTCATGGCTCATCGATCGTGGACCGTAGGGTTGTAGCGGTTGGCTCAAAGGTGTCTATCTTAAATGTAGTCGTTTTGCCCATCTGGAGGAACAGATTCCCAGAATATATATCGGCAAGATTCTGAAAGAGCTTTGATTTTCATCCTGTCTTTTCTATGCCAATCAACTTTGCGATATTCTCATAGGTCTCCTGATATCCGTCATCAATATCGCTAATATTACCGTAGAGTGCGAATCTTCCATCGAGGAGAAATTTTTCTATCGTCTTTTTTGCCGATGATGACTCCATATTGAGTGCTTTTGCATTTTGATAAATTTCTCAGATTCTCCTAACTATACTTTTCTTATCTTTTTTTGTTCGGATTACTTGAGAAAGGAGATCTTTGAGTTCGAGAAGCATGATATGATTCTTTTTCGAGGGATTAAAAAGCCAATCAGACGCAACAGTAGCGTTTGTATTCGATCAGACTCCATATGATTTCAGGAGATCGACGGATTCTACCTGCTCGTGGAATCGTGCTGAGAGTGTTCGAAAGAGTCATTTCGTCTCGAGTGGTAATCGGTAGTTAAAAAATGTATCCTTGTCATTCCCTGTATTCACTCGCGGGTTAACAAACTCGAATATTTCATTTTCTCATTCCTGAAGCGAGAGAATCGTTCGGAACAAATCTGCTCCATTGAGAGCGGAATTTCGTTTTGGATCAAACCGTATGTAGGAACCAGGAAATAACATCATATTCGTCATTTCTTTTCATCCAGAAAGGAATACGAGTCTCCCGACGCCATCGATAGCATATATAACCACTTTTCCGTCACTCTCATTGCCTATGTAAAAACTTCCATTCGTAATCTGATCGAGTCGGAATGATCCACTCTGTGAGTGGAGTGAATATGTCGAGAAGAGGTCATAGAGCGAGAGGATTCCCTGAACATTGGATACCTCGAGGTCTGTCGTACCACTGAGGGTAATGGGAGGAGAGAAGCTCCCTGATTGGGAAAGATACATAAATGAGGAAAGCCTCCCGAGTTCCCCAAATACTATACTATTTTTTACGATACTTTTTTTTGGGTCATCAATAGGAACATATGATACAATAGAGGTATCTCCAGATCCTGCTGGAGTAGCGAGGTACCATTTGTTTTCTTCTGTCACTTTTAAGACGATCGATTCTCGATTCGCAAAACTGAAAGATGCTAAAAACATGAAAAAACAAAAGAGTCCTGAAAGAATTATGAGGAGTGCAAGAGAGAGAATGCGATTCATAGAAAAACTCTACCATATTTCCATTTATTTTGCAAATTTTTTGGGGAAACAATCACGGAAAAAAGTATCCTCAATATTCTTATACAGATTGGGTGAATCCTGGTACAAAAGGGCAATTTCACGATTATTTTCTATACTATTTTCTGTAAGATTCATACTTCAAACAAGAACGGTTTTTTTATCGATCAGGAGGGCCTTTATATGAATATATGGTTTTTTCACTGAAACGATGGGAAAGCTATACTCAGAAAGAGCTTCGTTACCATCATTTTCAGCTCTACAGACGCGTACATCGATTCATGATTGATACTGTTTTTCGAGAAGATCGAGGAATCTTGTATCAGAAATAGATTGGACAAAAATATATGCAGATGATCTGGCTCAAAGCAAGGTTCACTGGAGCCTATCACGCATATTTATCGGACTGATTGCTATATTTCAGGGGATACCTCCAGAAAAAAGAGGACGTATTTTTTTCTCATCTGACTCGAATATATTCAGCAGTATATCGAGAATCTTTGGAGATGTATCACACACGATAATATCCCTATTTTTTTGAAAAGAGCTTACTGTGAAATTTCATGAACTGATACAGTATGTTCGATCGATAATCCAGTATTTTGCGTGTGTGAAAGTATATTTTACTGTATCAGCAAAAATAACGGGGATCCCAGCATCCTGGAATCGATGATAGGCATCATCATTGATTCTCGGAATTGAGTAGACATTTCCTTCCAGGATGACCCTCGTATCAACTCATCTACGAGACGCTCTTATAAGGGCATCAATTGTCTTTTTCTCAGTCCAAGTATAGATTTCTACCCAAATTCGTTCTTTTGCCGAGTCAAATGAATCTACCAAATCCTGAGTTATTTCTTTGGAAGGAAGGAGCAAGAATGACGGTGATGATCCTGAAGACTCGAAATATGCACTCTCCTCATAGGGTGTATATTCTGAATTATAATGATTCCTATATTCACTACAACCAGTGAGGGTAATACATAGAGAAAAACATACCCAAAAGAGGGAATTAATCGTTCCAGCCAATAAGTATCGTTGCATCATGGTCGGTTGCATAAGGGAAAAATTTTCGTAAATATGCGTGGGCAGTATCCCCTGGGGAGGAAGATATCACATCCTGGCCCTTCACTTCTGGAAAAGGAACTCCTGGGAAGTATACCTCTCCAGACTGTGTCGTTGCCGTTATCGGAGCAGATGGGGAACGGAAAGTACTATCATGAAGCAGACAGAGAAGATATTTTCTCCGCAGTGACTCATGGACACCATGATTGCGTATCTCTTCGATTCATTGGATGATTTTTCGTGTCTCATCCTCGAGTTCGACGACCTCTAATACTCCAGGAATATTGAGGATATTTGACTTATTCGCCTCTACGAGATTCGATTGTTGGGCAATTGTCCCCGAAAATTCTTTCTGCCTATGATAATTGTGGAGCTTTTCAATAGTGTCGATATCGGTTCTTTCCTCATCACTATATCGGGAAAGTGCATTCACGAGGGCATAGACCTTTCATACCTTTGGCACATGGTGCGCCGTGAAGTCTCACTCATTTGCCGAGGAACGTACGAAGAGTGTCCCGTATTTGAAAAGAAATCCGAGTATATTGTTTTTACTCACCGCTGAATCTCGTATATTCCTATATCGGATATTCATAGCGAACTGTGAAAATATGCCATTTCTCACGGTGAGTGTTATTTTCTGATTCCCGATCATGAGCCATGAATGATACCAGAGATAGTGCTCATACATAAGAAGGAGTACCGTAAGTATGATAAATCATACTATTGTATAGGCCCAAGAATTCACTGAAAAAAATACCAATATCGTTATAGGTGCAATGAAAATAAAAAATAGTTTAATCGATTGAAGCGCTGGGATAATCCAATGCTGATGAGTTCTATAGAGAATCTTTTCTTCGAATTGTTGTGTAGCCATACTCTAACTATAGGTGAGGAATACTTATCTAGTGGTGTCATACTTGCCTATGATCATTTCCATGGTCATCATGGGTTCATTTCGAATCATGGCCCCCATGCTCTTCATGACTCTCAGCTGCAGATCCACCAACTTCATGGAATTCGACACGATAATGTGCGTCATCTTTCGATCGGTAAAATCATACGTGAGAAAGATTATACCAGATAGAGAGGAGTGCCGCATTTACGAGATTCGATATGAGGAGCTTATAGAGCATGAGGACAACTCATAGAGGGATGATGGTATTCTGGTGACTCATGACAAAGGCATAGTACCAAGAACTTTTGACGACTTCAGTATATCATGGAAGGGATCGAAGGAGAACGAACACTGTCTCTACCTTAAATATATACACCTGCTCGATCAGATAGATGCAAACTGCTCAGAAAGTAAAGAGGAGGTACCCAGAAATAAAGATGTATATGAGTGTATAGAGAGTCGGCTGCGTTGGTTCACTCACAACCAATCCACCATGGATCGGAAAAAGAATTGCGAGTATAAATACAAGATATACTGCAATACTGACGAGAAATACAGAAAATCCGAATGGAAACAGAGCTCATTCGGTTCCGAGGGGGGGATTGCCGATAAGGAGAACAACCAGAAGGATATATATCCCCATACCGATAATAGCACCAAATGCAGCCTCAAAAATACGATGCAGAGTCACGAAATAATAAAGGACTATCACTCCTATGAGAATAAGTCCCATAACGAGTACATCGAATTCTGTAACCTGAAATGTCATCGCAAGCGCCGAGAGGAGTGGCATAGGGAGAGTGAGAATGAGCAGTTATCAGAATTGTATCGAATGGATGGGCGAAAGCAAGGAATTTTTTCGTTTCATTCTCGAGTGAGGAGTTATGACACTTCAATATCATGACTTTTTGGAATACACTCCTCTAGAGTTCAATTCCTGTAGCTCTTACCTTCAGACTCGTGAGATATGCGATCGCGAGAGCATCAGCAGCATCATCAGGTTTCGGGATATCACTCAGTTTCAGAACGAGCTGAAGTGCACGCTGAACCTGAGGTTTTTTCGCGAATCCATTCCCAGCTATTCCCTGCTTTACCTGAAGAGGTGTATATTCGACGATCGGAATCCCTGCAATAGCAAGAGTATGGAGCATCACTCCCCTCGCATGCGCGACATCGATACCATTCGTGACATTGCGAAGAAAAAAAAGTCGCTCGATCCCACAGATCGTCGGATGATAGGTGTGGATGAGATCCGTAAGATCACCCGCAATCTGGACGAGCCGCTCTGAGAGTGCGAGTCCTGCCTTGGTCTCGATAACTCCATATTCGATGACTCGCAGATCTCTCCCCTCCTTCTCGAGGAGAGCAAAACCTACCGTCGCCGTTCATGGATCAAGTCCGAGGATAATCATGTAACAATTATAGACCGATTATTTATTTTTACAAATCTACCATTGGATATACTTTATTTATTGTAAAAATATGTATGATATACATATTCACTAAGTCTAAGAATATGCCAATTCCTCACTGAGCAGCTACTATCATAAAAAATGATGATAAAATTCTCATGATACAGAGGTCAAGAAATATAAAGTCATTTCCTGGATATTGGTGAATCCCATGATGAAAGTGAGAAAAATGAGAAACTCCAGAAGATACAATCAAGAGAGAGGTTCGGGAAGAATTATGAGTAGACTTTTTTATAGAGAAATTAATAGATTCCCATATATTTCATGATGGAAATTGACCCAGACAAGCATACTTATTTCTCTGATATATAGAATGAGACATCATCCTACAGGAGGAAGAGGTAGAAAGGTATAATTGGATGAGATATGACGAAGCTATCAGTAAAAACCTCGCATTTGATTACAAGGAATTGCTAGAAAAAATACATAAAGAGTGATATATCTAAAATAGCATCTTCAGTAATCACACTTCCTCATAATTGCCTACGAGAATCTCCCTCACTCGTTTGGCATCAGTGTAGGAGATTTTTTTATCATGGCGCTTACGACCAAACACTTCCATCTCGATGAGTGCTTCAAATCGGCAATAGAAATTATCAGAGAGGAGGATAGAGAAGAAATCTAGATATTCTTTTTGGATGAATCAGGCGAGTAGGAGAGAGTAATAGTTATTCGACTCATTTTGACGAATATTTTTCAGGAACTGGTACCAACGACCAAGTGAGAGGGTATAGTTCTTTCTCAGGAGTGAGGCAATATCCATCTCGAGTCATTTCATGGGTAGTTCATTCGATCAAGAAGTACTATACTTCGATCGAAATCACGCTGTAATATGCTCCTCAAAAAATGCATCCAGAATTTTCTGATAAGAAGCGACGATGGGAAATGCATCGACTGTAGGATGCTTCTGGAGAGTCATCCAGTAGATCTCACTATCGAGGAGTCGTTCACGAGTATAGACTGGAGCGTGTTCGATACTGGATCAGAAATATCCATCGATCCGATCCGAAATACTATCAGTAATGTCGGTCTCGAGAAGGTTTTCGAATTTCTTCCGTGATGCTTTCCGACTCCTCTCAATCTGTATAGTACGGACAGATTCATGGATCTGCCTTCCCATCCATATCTCTGCTTGTTGGAGTTTGAACTTCAGGAACTCGTTCTCACGGATGATATCATCTTTCTTCTGCATAGAGTGATTATATCATAATTTATATGATCTGGGAAGGAGAAAAATCGACTCTGATAACTGCAATCCTCTCTAATCCTCACTCGCAACTCCGAATGTCTGAATATGTCCAAGAATCTCAGCGTAGAGTATATCAAATCGACTCTGCGATTTCGCTTCCATATTGAGTCGGAGGAGTGGCTCATTCGAACTCGGACGGAAATTCCACCAGCTCCCATCACTGTACTCGACAGTGATGCCATCGAAAAAGTCAGGATTCTGATTGGTATAGATAATTCAGAGTTGCTCGATGGCTCACTTTGGATCAGAAACCTCGAAATTTGTCTCCTCGAGTGTGATGTACCGTCGATATTTCTCCGTGAATTCACTCACCTTCTGTCCTGAACGAGCCACGAGATCGAGAAATACCATCGCGGCAACGATCCCTGAATCCATGAAATGATTCTCCCGGAAAAAATAGTGGGCCGAGTGCTCACCCGCAAATACGATATCATCCTGACTCATCATCGTCTCACGGATATAGACATGCCCGACCTTCTCACGGACATAGCGAGCTCAATGCTCAGTAACGAAATCTCGAAAGTTATGCGATGTGACCGTATTTCCGATAAAAGCTCTCCCTGGATTTTTCTCGAGAATACTCTCGGCAATAATCGCTGAAATGATAGCAGAATTCACCTGTTCTCCTGTCTCATCGAGGAGGATGATTCGATCCGCATCACCATCGAAGATGAAGGCAATATCAGCATGGTTTCCGAGGAGGGATTGTTTGGCATCTTCTCGGTTTTTCTCAAGCATCGGATTCGGGTGATGATTCGGGAAATTCCCATCAGGATCGAGAAAGAGTGGGATAAGGGTGAATCTGGCTCTCTCTGCGAGAGCAGACATAAAAACACTAGCAACACCATTGCCTCCATCAGCAACAACGGTATATTTCGAGAAGTCAGCCGACGGTGAGGTAAAACCGAGAATCTGAGAAATCCAGTCTGAGAGAACATTTCTCTTCTCTATTTCTGCCACCTTACCATTCACCATTCACCATTCACCATTCATCATTATTTCTTCCATCGCAGGTCCATATTTTTTCAGATTATAAGGTTCACCTGTATGATTCATACTTTTCATACCATTGTATTCCTTGGGGTTATGGCTCGCGGTGATCATGACTCCAGCCTCGATATCATCATAGTGGCAGGTGGCAAATGAAAGCATATCAGAACTACACATACCGATATCGATAATCGTCGTGCCTGCGAGATTGGCTCATCGGGTAAACGCTGTTTTCAATGCAGGAGATGAAAGTCGAGCATCATAGCCGAGAGCAATACGATTTTTCTCCGTGACTTTTGCGAATGCATACCCGAGTCGGAAAAAGAAATCATCATCGATATCGACGCTGTAGATACCACGGAGGTCATAGGAACGAGAGAGGAGGGAGTAATTCATAGAATGTATTTTATTGGTACTGATTAATATATGGTTCGACTGTAATCTTCCAGCGTTCCACATCTCAGATATAGTTTTTCTTCAACTCACTTATCCAGTAAGATCTTTCAGATCGTTTTTCTGATACACTCAGCATGATAAAATAAGCATTCACCCAGTGAGGATCCTGCTCAAGAATTTTTTTCGCGAGTTGTTTTTGGTATTTCTCTACCAGAAGAGATTTTTCTGGATATTCCGATACATAGTATGCGAGAAATATCGAAAGATCAGACATTCACTGATAATCATTTGCCCTGATTACTTTAGAGTAGTATCGAGGAATAAGTGTGAAAAGAATCTTTTTCTTTCTTCCTGAATTCAACTTTGAAGAATGAATAATACAATGACCATAATCGATTGTATCTATATTCGCTTGATAGAGTGAGGTGCAATTTGATTGCCAAAATGCAGAACGATCTTTCCGAGTGAGTAATGAAGCTCTTTTCGCATCTTCTGGATGATACTTTTCCCTGAGTGCGATAATCGAATCTCTCTTATCAGTATCTCAGTTCCATATGATAAGCTGAAGGTACATCAGAAAATCATAATAAATCGGTGTCTTTGCTATCTCATCGAAAGTGGTTGATTTGAGAAGATCGTCTCAAAGATTTTTTGCACTCACGAAATCTTGATGATTGAGGGCATCGCCTATCACTGTCAATTGAGTATGTAAGTCTTGTGCTCCAATATCAGCATACGTATATGGGAAATAGAGGAAAATACATGTATAGTAAAAAGAGAGAAGAATAAGTTTTTTCATATTGAAAATTTTAAAAAATCTTAACCCACATATCATGAAAGTACACATCATAATCCGCAATCGATTCCTTGAACTTGGTATATCCTGCATACCGATGGGACTGGAATCAGTCTCGCATATGATCGAGATCACAGTATTTTATTCATTTCTGGTAGGAGTCAAGGAACCAGTGATCCATGAGAGCAATACCGAGATGATATGGATGAGACTCCTTCGCATAGAACGAGGTAAAGTACTCACTCGTCACCCCTGAATCAATGAATACCGCTCAGGCAAGAGGAACTCCATCGATCGACGCGATATAGATACGGAAATGCTCTCTCGACTGGGCAAATGTCTTCTCACACCACTGGAGAAGATAGCGCTTATGGGGATCAGGAACCTTTGTTTTTCGGTATATTTCGAGATATTTCTTCCCATCATCGATCTGTTCGATCGTGAGTCTTCCCGACTTTCTGAGTTCTATGACCTTACGTCGATGGGCCCTGGCACTCGATGACCACTTATTCCAATAATCAGCTCGATCCAGGATCGAGAAGGCACTGTGAGTCGAGTGAAGCAACTCATAGTATTGTACGAGAAACCGTGGGATGGTGAACCATCATCTGGGTTTCTCCATAACGCGCATCGGTCACCAGAATATAATTCCATGCTCTATTCAGAGTGGTCGGAATAAGGATCGGGTTGGCTCAATATCAGTCTTCTCCGCAATGACGCTATAGATATTTCCGATAATCTTCCCCGCTCTGATAAATTCATATCATTTTCCGATACGGTGAACGAGAAGTCGAGAATATCGCCTATAATATTCATAAAACACCTTCGATCCTGTACGATAATAGGAAAAATCTTCGGGAATGTTCTCTCGGGAAAGAGTTTTCATAGGATTATTGTTTTACTATCACACTCACGAGAAATCAGTCTACCATGTACGAGAAAAATACTCGCTCTCCACTGGATGCTTCCTGAGGTAGTCAGCAACTCTGAGAGCCGTGAGGTTCCAATAATAGAGAGGAATCTCCGTTGGAGGAATAGAATTCGCGATAGAAGTCTCTTGCACATATGAAGTCTCAATACCTTCTTCCAGAAGACTCATACTTGGTGTACTGACATTCTGAAGGCTCTGTTGAAGTATTATGCGCTGCTGCATACGTGCCTGGATCTTCTCATCGAGTGCATCATTACTGAGTCTCAATATATATTCGGCATCATAATATCCATCATGAGCGTGAGATATATTGTATTGGGCAATATATTTCTCGATACTCAGGAATCCGAGAGTGATGAAACTGAGAAGTACGGTGAGAGTGAATATTTTCTGATAGATGCGTGATTCCCTGAGTAGATGCAGCAGACTCAAGAGAAAAAGAAGTATCACTAAGCCGAGAATATACATCACAAAGAAACGAAGCACGGTCATATCGTACGCCTCGATATAGAGAACAATACGGAGAGTCGCAGATCCTGCAATCGCGAGGGTCAGGAGGATGAGGAGGATGAGGTTCGTACGGATTCATTTCTGTCATTTCTCATGGGTCTTTCGGAAGAAATACTGATAGATGATATAGTTAATCAGTGCGATGAAGAGGAGCTGATAGAACCCCGTATGGATATATTCTCCGTAGCTAATCCCAAGAGTACTGAATGTCGTCAGATCGACGAACCATGTATATCGAACCTGCAGGGCGATGAATATGAGATAGATGAGATTGAGTCATCAGAGTATGATATAGTTATAGATCTTATCGATCTTGAATGTGATGATCGTCCTGGGTTCAGGATGATACTCCGTCTCGGTAAATGCTCGATGAAATGTGATAAGGACGAGGAATATTCAGAAAACAGTAATCACACGTTCGAGAATATCGAAGATATTTCCCCCAAAAAATACAGAATCAAAGAAATCCGTAAAGAGCTTCTGGAAAACCATATCTGAAGAGATGAGGAGGGGGATGATGATGGTACAGAGAAGCAGGAGTACCCAAAGAGCATTGAGTACGACCCCGCCCTGTTTCCTCCCTGCTACCATCTGTCGTGTACGATCCATGAGATATCCACCTCCAGTCCCCATCTTATCGAGGATGGTCCCGAGGATATAGGGTATAACTCGAAGATCATCGAGAGGGATCCAGGTGAGCTTCTGGAGTGGATTCCTCACGAGGATAAGGAGAAGGAGATCGATACAGAGAAGAAGAACTGAAAACACAAAAGCAAAAAATCAGTTAGTGAAGAAGGCAAACCAGCTCGCGAGTATGAGTGAGAGTCCTGTGAGAAAAAGAGAATGTTTCCATGAGTACAGTGCATGCGTCTCGATATCAGCATAGACTGACTTCCGTGAGCTATAGAAGAGTATTATGATAAAAACCACCTGACAAATAACGATACTCACACCAGGGAAGAATCCAGTAGAGTGAATGAGTGATGCGTCGATCAGGATTGCGAGGGCAATGAGGAGAAAGAAAAACATAGACAAATAATAATTTCTATGATTCTATAGAATATCACCTACCTTGCAAGTTAGATATTCACGATATGATAACTCCTCCGGATTGCGACTCACTTTTTCCCGAGAGTTCCCCACGGGATCGTATGTTTCGCGATCTTCCCTGTATACTGAGAATACGGAGAGTAGTTATAGTAGTTCTGATCGACGATGTGGAGGGATTTCGGGTTACCCTTAGCATCTCGGAGGATATCGAGGAGGATCGCAACATGTTTCTTCGCAGGGTTTGCGAGAGCATAGTTCATCTGTCCATCGAAATAGGCGATCACGAGTCACTGATATGATGATGGGAGTCGACTCTCGAGAGTAGTACAAAAATCTTCGAGACTCTGTCATCGGATCCACTTATCGGTCGAGAGATTTCGCTTATCAGATACTACTTTGGCGAAGGCAGCACACTGCCCAGCATACCGGGATCCGAGTGCCTTCTCAGAGAATTGAGGGTATATACTATCACCAGTATAGGATATAGTTCATACATCTGGAGTATGGATCATCATATAGAGATACTCATCATCCACTGATGGCTTCCCCGTCATGAGGATCGATCCACCTGGTACAATACCGCTCTTCCAGTATTTCGAGGGAATACCAGAGAGAAATGGGAGGACATTCGCAAATGGAGAGAGGAGAGGAGTGGGCATTCTATAAATTCACGGAAAGTTTTTTGTAATGATCTAGAAAGAAGGTAATAATATAATCTATAATAAGAAAAATAGCTAAATATACTCACATACTTCATAGAGAAAATACAAATAGGCAGATTAAAAGAACTCAAGTTTTGAGACTACGTAGCTTTATAGAATATACAAAACTAAAAATCAAAAATATGAGGGAGGATAGTATATATATTAAGAATCCAACAGGATCAATCATTCAGAATGGTCAACCACTATCATATGTAATATCACTCATCATTAAAGAAAAGATATATAGAATGTTAGTGATAAAAATATTTATACCTACCTGAAATCCAGAGTATCCTTTTGTCTCAAAAGAAACTCTGTATTTTTTAAGAATAAAAAAATAAAAACTAAACTCAAGAGAAGAAAGTAAAGTGTCAGCCCTACATATTGAATTACATTTGAATATTCTGTACAGCAAAGTGACATCTCAGATTTCGGGATATGATATTTGATATAGACAACTAAATCAACAAGCGCAGGAGATAGTAATAACAAAAAGAAGGCTGAAAACATACTTAGAAGAAAAACGGTATTAACATTTCTAGAAAGGATAAGGTTTCTCATTATTTAATACTTAGAATTAAGGAAACACCTCAAACTCCTCGACCATCTTCTTCAACTTCTCCGACATTATTTCACCAGAGCATTGCTCAATTCCGGTAAGGATTTCTGTATAGTATCCCAAATAATCTCATCATCGATACCTGCATAGTCATGCGAAATCTGATTTCGAAATCCTGACATTTGGTTAAATGGGATATTTTTATAATCTTTCTCGACTATTTTCGCGAGCTGGATGCCACATTCTCCGATATGTTGGAGCTTCATACAACAGGCATCGAACGTTTTCTCATCGAGTACAAATTCCTCAAAGGTCATTTTCCCTATATATTCTCTGATTTTATCTATCGAATCGAGTATTTCTCATTCATAGAAAAGTGGATCTTTTACCATACTAAAAGAGTGTTACAATATCCTTCTCTATATACGGTTTCAATCTTGGATTCATAGACCGCCTCATGATAAAATCAACTCTTGGAATAGAGAGTTCTTCTTTCAGAAGATTTTCTATCTCTTCGAGCGTTCAGAGTGTGATATTATTTTTTGGGAGGAGATCTAGCACTACATCGAGATCACTGTCTTTAGTAGCCTCAGATCGAGCATAAGAACCAAATATTGCAAAATGTGAAATACCGTATGCCGAGAGTTTTCCCTTCAGATTACTTGATAAAAATTTTGAAGTTATGTTTTGTAGCTGTGTCATAAGATGATAGTATGAAAATATACCGATAAATCAAAACTAAATCAGCCCCTCGAATTCCTCCACCATCCTCTCTACTTCACGTATCCCCGCCTGATAGAACTCAGGAGAGGCAATATCGATACCATAGCGACCGAGGAGGTCACGTGGACGCTCAGAACCTCAGGCACGGAGAATATCCTTGTAGTCTTCGACGGAAAGGGTTTTCTCAGTGTGTACCTTGTTGTAGAGGGAGAAGGTGAGGAGATTGCCGAAGGCATACGCATAGCAGTAGAACGGCGTATGATAGATATGCGGGATCATCGACCATCCTGACTCATCCTTTGCAGGTACATCGAACTGGACGGATCCACCATAGAGCTTCTCCTGTTCAGCTCGCCAGAGAGCATTGAGCTCCTTATAGGTGAGCTCCACTCCACTATGGATCTGTTCATGTACTTGTCTCTCGAAGGTCACATAATTCACCTGACGGAAAATCGTGGCAAAGATATCACCGAGTCGTTCATTCAAGTATTCTCTATACTCATCCTGAGAAACGAGGGACTTCACTTTCTCACCGAGGAGCATCTCAGCGAATATCGAAGCAGTCTCTGCCATCGATAGCGGAGAGTCGTATACGGGTGCTTCTTGCACCTGAGAGAGGTGACCATGGATCGCATGTCCGAGCTCATGCGAGATCGTCGAGACATCACGGAGCTTGCCTGTGAAGTTCAGGAGGACAAATGATGGATCATCCTTGCGATAGCTCGCGAAGGCTCATCCTCGTTTCCCTGCACGAGGAAAGATATCGATTCGCTCTTCTTCGATCATACGCTTCGAGTACTCGTAGAAATCAGTATCGAAATCCTGCATGACTGAGAGATGGAGGTCGAAGGCTTCCTCGAAAGTGAAATCCTTATCCACAGAACCAAGTGGTGCCCCAGTATCCCAGACACTAAAATGTCATTCCGAATTTATTTCGGAATCTTCTGATCAATTCTTTGAAGATCCTGAAACAAGTTCAGGATGACTGAGACCGAGCATCTTCGCTTTGGCTCTCAGAAATCTCGAATAGAGCGGATACGCATGTTCGACCTCCGAGAGGAGCATATCGACGACTTCATCATCCATCTCTTCTGAGAGATTGCGCTGTGCCATGACATTTTCTCCATACTTCCGCATCTGGATCTCACTACTCCAGTCCTTGATAATAGTAGTATAGATATTCCCGAGTGCGATCTGATTTTGTTTGGAGTTATACACTCGACGAAGTGATCTGTATGCTTCCTCTCGTATACTCCTATCTGTATGTTGACGATAGCTCCTGACTTCTTCTTCCGTCATTTTCTTCTCCTCTCCAGAGAGATTCATCATGAATTCATATGAACCTGTGAGCTCATCATGGAGTGATCCAGCCAATCAGAGAGGACGGGACTTCAGGTTCAGGACATACTCTTCTCGCTCACTGAGAATATATTTGATCCCATCAGCCGTCGAAACGAGATCATTCTTATATCGTGCCAGTTTCGGATCTCGAGACCATTCGAGGATTTTTTCGAGTCCGATCTCTTTCCATCCCTGTGCGATGAAGAGGAGGAGATTCGATGCTTCTGTATAAATATAATCAATTTCCCCCATTTTTTTGGTCACCTCCAGATCCTGCGTATCGAGAGAGGATCGATAGAAGAGGAAATAACTCGGTGTCGCCATCTCGTGTGAGAGCTCTGTATAGTCAGCATAAAATTCGAGGATTTCTTCTGGTTCTGTGAATCCAGCAAATTTCAGGGCATATTTCTCAGAAAATACCCTCGTAGCGGGAAGGATATTTTCGATAGCAGCAAGAAATTTCGGATCATCGAGTCCAGTATAGAAGTATCGGGCGAGATTCCAGGTAGTAGGGTAAGCCATAGTAGCAGATAGATGTTAGCAGATAGGAAGGAGATGGGACAACAAGAACGGAGAGAGTATAAAGAAAATCCCCTCTTTTGGAAGGGAAAATTCGTTATTCAGAAATTTGGGTAAAGCGCTGGATCTGTCGTCACTCATATTCGACGACATCATACCAGAGGGCGAGTGGTCGAGTAGCGAAATCATATCAGTAAACCCAATTATCCTCTTCGGGAAGATAAAGCGGACGATAGACGACCATATCTTCATGCGTCTCAGAGTGTCGAGCAATACCAACAACTTCATAGGTATGATTATCGCCTCCTGTGGATTTATAGTGACGCCAGAGGCTTCATGGGAGTGGTTTTCGCATATTCGTAATTAGATTATTGATCTATTGACTCATTCTCGAGGAACTCACCCATCATATAGAGACTCCCGAAAATGACAAAAAATTTCTCCGGAGAATCCTTCGCAAGTGCCATGATCTCTCTCGGAGTTAGGATCTCTCCGTGATATCATGCGTCAATGATCGACTGTAAAAGGAATCCAGCATCCTCGACCATCTGATGATCAGAATCAACGATAATCCAATTTTTTCTCTCAGAATATATATCCATAATCACTCGATACGATTTTCCCTTCTTGAGATTGATACAATAGACAATTTCTCGATCTGAGAGATCGAGTGATTCGATATAGTTTTTTAGTTTTTTGATTCCATCTTCATTGTGTGCCCCATCGATGAGGATATTGGGACGGAGATACTCGAGTCGTCCATGATGATCAACATGGAGGAGAGCATTTTCTATCGTTTCTTCCTCGATCCCAAGAAATATCCCTGCCTCATATGCGATCCGAGCGTTTGAGATCTGATGTTCACCAAGGAGATTCGTAGTCACTGATCGTGTCTCAGGAGAGATGATCGGAGCACTTTGCTCATGAGCGATAGAAACAAGTGTCGGATTTTTATCATAGAGAATTACTGGAATACCTGGCTTGATAATCCCTCATTTTTCAGTTGCAATTGCTTCGAGCGTATATCCGAGATGCTCCATATGATCGTATGAAATACTGGTGATCACCGAGAGAATTGGCATGATTACATTGGTCGCATCGAGTCGCCCTCCCATTCCCACTTCTATGATGGCATATTCACATTCGCAATCACGAAAATAAAGAAATGCCAG
>JAYUQR010000081.1:0-10468 GCA_043756665.1 Candidatus Altimarinota bacterium
ACATCCCCATTATCAGCAGCAATAACATCCCCATTATCAGCAGCAATAACATCCCCATTATCAGCAGCAATAACATCCCCATTATCAGCAGCAATAACACTTCAATTATCCACAGTAAGATGTAAGAGGCCTATTATAGCCATAAGAGTTACAGAAAAAATTACCTTTGTTTTCATATTTGTATTTGTTAAGAAGTAGAAGGTGAATATATTTTAGCATATTAAAAATAAAATGTCAATATATTGTCATTTGAAAAAAAGTATTAAATAAATATATATAAGGAATGAATACAGCATTATCATGAAGTGAAGATTGAGTATTATTTCATAAAATTCGATGAGTAGTACCACCAACACAAGAAAGACTTTTAGTAACTCACCCAGTACAAGCAGAATATAGAATGAAGGTATTAAGTCTTTCAGGTGATTGAAAGACGACAGCTGAGCCTATATCTACCAGAATGGTGTTGAGGGCAATGGAATTACTGGATCAAGACTTATGAATGTTTCAGTTAGATATATCTCAGAAAATTGAGAACCAGTTTTGAGCAATAGCTCATTATGCTGCACTTATGTGTGCTGAATATAATTCTGGTGACCTCAGGTTA
Source organism: Candidatus Altimarinota bacterium (assembly GCA_043756665.1). Lineage (GTDB taxonomy): Bacteria > Patescibacteriota > Gracilibacteria > BD1-5 > UBA2023 > STC-74. Next base: position 608 of record JAYUQR010000081.1, read on the forward strand.
CTAGATGCTCATCGAGAAAAATTAGATGCAAATGCAGAATATATATATCAACAGGTTTTGGATATTTCATGAAAAGGGAAGGCTGATAGTACAGATGCACAAACTCAAAATAGGCTAAACTTATTACGATGAACCACTATCAGGAATGATATTCTAGTATATCTCATGAATTATGCAGAATACTTATCCCGGAGATGTGATTACTGAGAATCTATGGAATGGTATCAGAAATGCTTAACTGTGGCTCAGCTTCTTGGATCGGCACAATTTTATTTTGATGCACAACTCCATATTCATGGCACTTTCCCAAATGTTAATGAGCCTAGTTGAAGTGATATTATGGGAATGAAACAACTTATAGAAGATTGTAATACATTTGTTTATCGTGATGATGGTTCCTGAGATTGAGTACATATGACCGAACCACAGAGGAGAAATCGAACGAATATGAAACACTATGCACTTCTCGAAGTTTATATGTATTTTAAGACATACAATCCTGGCTCAGCTGATTCTTCCATGTTTTTTCGTCAGTTAGAGAATTTTGAATGATTAAGGGGAGAGTTTATTGCATCTTTTGCACTAGGAGTTACTCCAGTATTTGAGCTCTGTAGTCTTATCATAGTTCATAAGATAGAACATGCGATTTCAGGACATGTATGGAGAATGCATCAGTCAAGATTAGATCTTCCAGACTCAGCAAAAAAATATATAAATGCAAATTTCTGGCTCCCTCCAAATATTCATTTATCTGACCGTAGTCATGATCGATCTGCTGTAATTTCGAAATCTATTCTCTACCAAGATTGTTTTCATCTCAGTTGGGTCGATATGAGGTTTCCTGCAATCCAAGCATTCATGAATGCTGATAGATGTTCGAGTGGAAGTATCCCCAGAGAAGACATAGAGGATCAGCTCTGCTATATTGCCCTGAAAATGTTATGATGATATTCCACAGATGTTGCTTCAGGGTTTAGAACATTTTTTGAGAGGAATAAGTCAGATATTCATATACAACAATTTATAGAAACAGTGTGTACGATGAGGAAACCTCAAAACGAAATGCTCACTCAAACAGCATGAGCATTAGGAGATATAATTGTTTCTGAATATTTGAGAGAAATACTTTTCAAATGATGACGATATTTCCGAGAAATACTCGATGAAGCCCATCCTCAATGATGGTGCCTCGTATATTCCATATGAAACGAAACATTCTCTATAGATCACAGTAAGGGATTAGTTCATGGAGCAATAGAAGATATGCTTTACCGACATCCTTGATCCTCGCGAAAAGTGAATTCTCAGAGCTTACTCAGTGTTGTATCGAATTGACCTACTCCAAGGGGATCTGTAAGTGTGCTAGCGGACCCAGAGATGTATAAATTATTTGCAGATTTTTATGCATCACACATAAAAGCCAAATCGGAAGCACAGATTCGACGACTACAAGTAATAATTCAGTTACGGGAGGACCAAAGAAAAAGATTAGTCAGTCAATTGAGCTCACTCTTGACGTCAGTGGAATCACGGTCATTTACCTCTGGTACACCTCTCTCACTTAATCTTGAAGATCAAAATCCAGAAATACTCGCATTGCTTGATTGAGAAGAGTTAACAATCCGTGTACTCAGAGAATTAATTATGTGGTTACAGGGCAATACTAATATTAGGAACTAAACACTTATACTCGTCTCTACACTCACAATATCAACTCTACCACCATGACCTGAGGGATGAGCCTACTTGAAAGTAATTCGATATCCATGCAAGTGGAGAGAATCCAGTGGATTGAGTAGTAGATTGATCTTTCATGATAGTACAGTAAAAAATAAAAGTAGAGATCTATTTCCTGGGATGGCGAATCAGTAGGAGTTATCGAGATCCTAATGCCAAATATAGAGAGGGTATTAGGTCAATCATAGGCTAATATGGGACGTATAATTACTCTGAATACCGAAAAAACTCCTAAACATTAGCTTCCTTTTTCCCGATTTTTTCATATACTCTCACTATTATTTCCTTACAGATTCACTATGTACTACACTCTCGCTGTTACATTTACCGCTGATCGACTCCGTGCTCTCCAGAACCTCATTACCAAGATCGATGCTGAGGCTCGAGAATGAGGGATCCCCGACCAGCGAATCCTCGATATGCGTCTCACAGCTGATATGTTCTCATTTTCTCGACAGGTTCAGATCGCAACTGATAATGCGAAGGGAATGGCGAGTCGACTCACAGGGAAGGATGCTCCAGTCTATGAAGATAAAGAGTCGACACTCGCGGAACTCGTCGCTCGTGTCGAAAAGACGATTACATTTCTCGAATCACTGAAGGAATCTGACTTCGATGGTGCAGAGGCGAGAGAGGCTCGTTTCCCATGGTTTCCTGATATGCACCTCAAGGGAGGGGGATACCTCCTCTCGTATGCGATCCCGAACTTTATGTTCCATATTACGACAGCGTATGCGATCCTTCGACATCATGGATTCGAGATCGGGAAGGGGGACTTTCTCGGGACACTCCCACTTATCCCCGATACGAAATAATATGAAAAAAAAGTATGCACTGACAGTAAAAGGTCTCAAAAAAGTCTATGGAAATGGAACAGAGGCCCTCAGAGGCGTATCCTTCGATATCGAAGAGGGAGATTTTTTCGCGTTGCTCGGACCCAATGGGGCAGGGAAGTCTACAGTGATCGGGGTGATCTCATGACTCGTGAACAAATCGAGTGGACAGGTCGTCATCGGTGGACATGATCTCGATAACTCTGGAGCTGAGGCACGTATGGGTGTCGGAGTGGTTCCACAGGAATTCAATTTCGGGATATTCGAAAAGGTCTATGATATCATCCTCGCTCAGGCGGGATACTATGGAATCTCACCGAGTGTCGCTGCCCCGAATGTCGAGAAGTACCTGAAGGCACTCGGACTCTGGGAAAAAAAAGATGTCCAGGCACGTACCCTTTCGGGTGGGATGAAGCGTCGCCTCATGATCGCACGAGCTCTGGTTCACGAGCCACACCTCCTCATACTCGATGAGCCGACGGCAGGAGTCGACCTCGAACTGAGACTCGGTATGTATGACTTTCTCCGTGAGCTGAATGCATCAGGAACAACGATCATCCTCACGACACACTACCTCGAGGAGGCAGAGAGCCTCTGTCGTCATATGGCGATCATCGATACAGGAAAGATCGTAAAATACTGACCGATCCGTGAGCTCCTCGCCTCTATGGAGGATGAAGTGGTCACGATCGACCTCGATAAGAAATATATTGGAGGATCACTCACTGAGTATCAGCCGATGATCCAAGACTGGGGAATCGACCTCACTATATCGAGTCAGCACACCCTCGATACCGCACTCCAAGTACTCCAGAAAGAAGGATATCAAATCCGTACGATCAAGCCAAAAAGTTGAAGACTCGAGGAATTTTTTATGAAGAGTACGGAGAAGTAGCGTTTGTATTCAACTGATCTTTTATCTTCTGCAGATTTCAGATATTTATATCATATTTTTTTTTGATCCTATCTTGGGCTGTTATATCGAGTAAAACCTGGATATTGTCGGTATATAATCTCCAAACAAATTGTAGGAAATCTTGTCTTGATTGTATCCAGACGGCATCGCGGACTTTGGATATTCATTCCTCATCATAGAAGTTATCACTTTCTGTCATCCAGTACTCCCATCCAGAGAGGAGGCAGCCACATACATCAGCAAAAACGAGGAGTTTTTCTTCAGTTGTTTGTGCTTCATATGGTCGATAGAGTGGACTGTCTTTTTCTACTGCAGGGGGTCTCTGGTGGGAAGAGGTACTGAGGATAAGTCGAGATAGTGTTCAGAAATCACTTTCTTTTGGTCTTTTTTCTGCTCATCGGAAGTCTCTCCACAAGAGTGAGAGCGCGTATTCTTCATTCGATCTCGAGTCTCATCTGATTACTTCCTGTCGATATTTTTTCCCTACATGTCCATCATCATGACGAGAAGATGCTTCGAGCATGAGGATTTTTTCACGATTATTGAAAATTGATGGATTTATCAGATGACTCAGGAGATAGGAGAGTCGACCATGGACATCGAAATGGTGTTCCAGGGTGTGGAGCTTTCATGTGAGCTGCCTATGTCTTTCGAGTACTTTTGGGTGCTGAGCTGAGAGGCTGGTTATGAGTTTCTCATCATCAGAATCTACATTTCCTAATACTGCCAGAATTCGAGCATTGAGTACTGCTAAAAGAACTGAACTTTCTGATTCTCAGTCAATAGCCTGCAGGGAAATGGGAATTGATTCCGCTTCTATTCACATAGAGTGAGTCTATCAGAAACATGGATAATATGCAAACACAGAACTTTTTTTACGGATCAATCGTTTCGGAGATGTATAATTTCTCTCTTTGGTTATACGTTTCTCGGAATTGACGGATCGACTGGTTTACTCTTCTCTGCCTTTCGTGCTCCGAATCCATAAGGTTTTTTTTCAGTGAATTCCTTTCTCTTTCCATCAGGAGTTCCTGGGATATAGGGTTTTCGAGGCTCTGAGTTTTTGAAGTCTGACTTCCCATTTTTTTCTCATTTCCTTGGAGGTGTATTCTCTTTCCATTCTTTCTTTGGTCCGCCGAATTTCGAGTTTCCCTTCATATTCTGTTCCCGCTGCTCTGCTTGTTCCCGAGTCGGACGGACATAGTTGAGTTTCTTACTCTCATTGGTCCATACTTTTTTCTCTTCTTTCTTTTCGAGAGGGAGCGCAGGTAGGGGGGTTCGTTTTCTCTCGAATGATGATTTTGGTTTCTCAGAAGGAGAATTCCCGAATGATCTCGGTTTCTGATGTGAGAAACTTCCTCTTCCTGTCGGTTTTACAGCCTTTACGGGAGTATGATCCATAAGTGGATAGGCATGTCCATCGATAATGGAGATTTTTTTCGATATGAGTATCTCGATATCTCGGAGGTAGGCCTTCTCCTCGGCATCACAGAAGGCGATCGCGATCCCACTCGCTCCCGCTCGACCAGTACGACCGATACGGTGGACATAAGATTCGGCGATATTCGGAAGCTCAAAATTGATCACATGGGTGAGCTCATCGATATCGATTCCACGGGCAGCTATATCGGTCGCGACGAGGACACGGATTTCTTTATTTTTGAATCCTGAAAGTGCTGCCTGACGATTGTTCTGAGACTTGTTTCCATGGATGGCTTTCGCGGGTATCCGAGCCAGATCGAGATCTTTCACGACTTTATCGGCTCCATGCTTGGTACGAGTGAAGACGAGTACCCGTTCGATGGATTGATCTTTCAGGAGATCTTTGAGAAGTTCTTTTTTATTATGTTTATCGACGAAATAGACACTCTGTCGTATCATATGAGCGGTGCTCGAAGGTGGAGTCACTTCCACTTTCGAAGGAGTACGCAGTATCTTATGTGAGAGTTCTACGATCGCAGGAGGCATAGTAGCTGAGAAAAAGAGGGACTGTCGCTTGGAGGGGATTTTTGCGAGTACTTTTTTCACATCATTCACGAATCCCATATCGAGCATACGATCAGCTTCATCGAGGACAAAGAACTCGATAGAGTGGAGATCGACAAATCCCTGTTGCATAAGATCGAGGAGTCGACCAGGAGTCGCAATGAGGATATCGACTCATTTCCCGAGTGCATCTACCTGCGCATGCTGACTCACTCAGCCAAATATCACCATCGATCGAAGTTCTGTGTGACGCCCATATGCCTGGAAACTCTCCTTGATCTGGATGGCGAGTTCACGGGTTGGTGTGAGGATAAGTGCTCGAATTTCTCGAATATACTTCTGTTTCTGTGGTTTCGTCATCGCGAGCGAAACGTGGCGATTCAGGGTTTGCGTTGCCTGGATTGCTTCATTCCTCGCAATGACAGAACCAGAATGACTGTTGCTGAGAAGCTGGATCATCGGAATGGCAAAAGCTGCCGTCTTCCCCGTTCCAGTCTGGGCGACTCCAAGGAGATCCTTTCACTCGAGAATGATGGGGATCGATTGTTCCTGGATAGGAGTCGGAGATGTGTATCCTTCATCAGTAAGTGCCCGAAGAATTGGTTCGATCAGATTGAGATCAGAGAAGTTCATGTATCTGTAGGATAATAAGAAAAAGAAATGAGGGCAGAAGCCCTCAAAAATCTTGGTGATTATGTTTATTTTTTTTCTTTTAGCAATTCTCACTTACCCTTCCTGAGCGAGGAGCTTCAGAAGGGCATCGAGATCGGCATCACCGGTAGAATCATTTCCTGTTCAGGTATCTCCCCCTGCAACTAGAGATGATTTTCCTCGAGGAACTGGGGCAGCTCTGAGATCTCGATTTAACATTTCCTCATACATTTTCTGGCGAAATTTCAATACTCTGATCGCATATTCCTGAGTCGAAGCAAGTCGATCATCCGTCCCTGCATCTATCTCCTCGATTTGTGAGAGAGCATCTTCGAGGATTTTTACAGGATCATCTGATTCACTCGCTAGAACACTTGCGACCTGGACGATTTTTCTCAGATAGACTGCTGTGTCATCAATCATTTCCATGTGAGAGACCATATGGATCATCATATTCGATACTCGATCACTCATTTTTGCTATCGCGGCCGAAGTATTCGTGATGGATTTATCCACATATCAGAGGACTCGGCTCATGAGGTAGAGTTGCCCTGCGAGTCCTGTCGGATCATTGGTCGTATAGAGAGTTCCATTGATATTTTTATAGATTTTCCCATCTTGGACTGGGGCAGCTCAAAATATTTCTGTCGATGTTGCAGTGCTACTTCCTGCATTCACCGAAGCAGTTCCTCCGCCTCCTCCTCCACCTGGACCACTGATGATTCATGGAGTGACGACTACTGGAGGAGTTGGTGGCGTTGGTACGAATGGATTATTCACGGTGATATTCACGACAGCGGGACTACTATTCGCACTTCCGTCATTTGCCCTATAAGAGAAGGCATCTCCGCCGACATACCCGATATTTGGAGTATAGGTGAACACTCCTGATGCGGTCATAGAAAGTATTCCATTCATAGGGAGTGTCGACGTAGAATAAGTGAATGTTGCACTATCGACATCACTTGCTGATCATGTGAATACAAATATTCTTCCACTTTGTGTCAGGCTATTGCCAGTCATTGTGAATACACCTCCAACTGTACTTGGTGCATCGTTGACAGGGAGGACATCAATCGTGACTATCTGAGGTATTGACGAGAGGAGTCCATCATTCGTTCGGAAGGTAAATGTGAGGGTTCCATTCCAATCAGTCGATGGTGTATATATCACGAGTCCTGATGAATATAGGGCTACATTTCCTGGTCATGTCGGACCAGAGTTCTGTACATAGGTGATCATGTCACCATCGGGATCACTTCATGAGAGGTAAAAATTTAATACGGTATCTTCATTGGTCATATAGGTTCCTGAGTATGCGATGGGTGCTGAGTTCAGACCTGAGATGATAAAGTTAATAGTTCCAGTGTTAGATAATCATCCACTGCTATCTATCGCTCGAAAGAGGAATGAATCTGCGCCACTATATCAGTATGCTGGGGCATAAGTGAAGCTTCCGCTATTTGCAAGGGAGAGGACTCCATTCATAGGAAGTGTTGTAGCAGTATATGTGAGTACGAGATCTTCCGCATCAACTCCTATCAATATACCTGTAAAAGTATTTCCACTACTGGCATAATTGTTTCCAGCGATAGTATATCATGTTCCATTCACGATCGGAAGGTCATTGACGGAATTGATCGTGAAGGAGATCGTTCCTATATTCGAATTCACGAGACCATCATTCGCATGGAAGGTAAAACTACTTGATCCATAGAAATTGGCATTCGGAGTAAATGTAAAAGTTCAACCGGATCAAAGGGTAACATTTCCATTATTCGCAGGAGTATCGATGATATAGGAGAGGGTACTCTGTTCCATATCACTTCCTGAAAGTGTCCCTGTGAAGACAGTGTCTTCATTCAGTGAATAGTTCCCACTCGAAACAATTGGCGCTGTATTGCTCGTATTGATCGTGAGGCTTACAGTTGCTATATTGGATAGGAGGGAAGTCTCATCGATGACTCTATAGGTAAATGAGTCACTTCCGACGTATCCGAGAGTAGGTGTATAGAGATATCCAGTTGCTGTAAGTGTCAGTGTTCCATTCGCGGGATTCGTATTCCCCGTGAGTGAGAGAAGTCCACTTGCCGAGTCGACATCAGAGTCATTATTCATCACAGGGACAAAGAATGTCGTATCCTGGATGAGGGAATAGCTATCATTCATGGCTATAGGAGCATCAGGTACTCAGGAAAGAGTGAGACTGATCGTAGCACCTGATGAGTAGGCTGACCCATCGAATACTCGGTATATGAAACTATCGGTTCCGAAGAAATTTGGAGTCGGTGTATAGGTAAAGGTCGAACCGACGATATTCACGGCCCCATTTGTCGGCATCGTACTGACCGTGAAGGAGAGGGTATCGGGATTGATATCTGATCCTGAGAGCGTATTCGTAATGATGAGGTCTTCAGTTCCTGTATAGGATGCCGCGAAAGCCATCGGTGGAGTGTTTGGGACGCTCACGGTAATAGTGACGGTTCCTGTATTGGACAGAGCACCACTCTGATCGACCATAGAGTAGGTGAAACTATCTGGACCAATATAGCCGACATCGACGAGGTAGTCGAATTTATTTGCATTGATGACGATACTTCCATGAATCGGCTGAGTAAATCCAGTCAGTGTAAATGATTGAACTTCATAGATGCTATCTGGATCAGTATCATTGGCGAGGACATCCATAGTGGTCACACTACCTGTAACCGTGATACTATCGTTGACAGCTATAGGAGAGTCATTGGTACATGTCAGTTGTATCGTTGCAGTGACAGGATCAGCAAAGTTATTGAACTGATCAAATGCTCTATAGAGAAATGTATCTGTACCACAAAAGTTCGGATTCGGGATATAGGAAGCGGTCCCTGAGATAGCGACTGTGACAGTACCACTCGTCGGATTAGTGAATTTCTCGAAAAATACAGTATCTCCAGGATTCTGATCGACTCATGAGAGCGTCCCAATTATCTGTGAACTATCTTCACTGCCGGTGATCGTGACAGGATAGACGATCGGAGGAGTGTTCGTTGTCGTGACATCGACTTGATTGACTCGTGGACCGATACTATTCTCAGTAAAAATATACGTACTGGTCGTGGCTCCAGCTGGTGGCTGAAAATAGAGTTCTCAAGTATTCGTGATCGAACTCGTAAATGTTCCTGTAGATGTCGTGTATTGGATCGAGCTCGTATCGGAACTCGCGATCATCCATGTGATGTGTGCGAGCGTCCCGCTCGGGATAGATCCTGAGTCGATATTCATGGTGACCGCAGGAACCGTGAGGAGATTCGAGCTGTTATTCCAGAGAGCGAGGCGAGTACTATAGGCAGGAATTGTGAGATTCGATCCTGGCCATCAGATATTGGTATTCGTCGTATCGACGTACTGAGCACAGGGCACTCCTCCTGGACATCCCTGATTCATGAGAGTACCTCCCGTATTCGAAAATATGAGGACTTCATTGGCATCCGTATTTTTTGTCACTACTGTTTTCCGACGGAGACTCATCTCATCGATTTCGAGAGGGATATTTTGGTTCGATGTCTCGAGTGTAAACTGGGCATCAGCCACAGTCGAGGTCGCATAGATATAGTAGGAGAATACACGTCCCGTACTAGTCGAGTATGTTTCTGCAATACGATCGGAGTATATCGTCGATATATCTCATGCTTTATGGAGTGATCATCGGATATTGAGACTTCCTGTAACTGTGGACCTCAGATATCATGATACTTC
>JAYUQR010000082.1:0-3695 GCA_043756665.1 Candidatus Altimarinota bacterium
TAGAAATAGAGATAGTGCATAGTAGTAACACTGCAATATTCCATTCTATGCCTCTATCTATGCACTTTTTTTAGAAAATATGTCTTTCAATTTCTCCGCTATCAATCTCGGTTGTTCGAAAAATATGGTCGATCTCGAATTCGCGATCGGTGAGATCCTCAAGTACTCGGACCGAGCTCCGATCGAGTTCCATGATCATCCTGAGGATCCACATGCAGAATATGTTATCGTGAATACTTGTGGATTCCTTTCCTCGGCACGTCAGGAATCTGAGGAAACACTCTCCTATTATGACTCTCTCGGGAAGAAGCTCATCCTCATGGGATGCTATGTGAGTGTGAAGGATGATGTATTTCTCGCGGGGCTCCGCAATCTCGTCTCGATCGTTCCCTTCATGAGCTACTCTGTGATCGAGGAACTCGTCCTCGGGAAGAAGTCAAAATTCAATCTCTCGGCGATCGTGAAGGCAAAACAAGCACACAAGGAATCCAAGGAAAAAACCCTTTCGAACTATCTCGCTTCGATCGAAGCTCCAGGAAAAGGGAAAAAAGCATTCGTGTGGCGCGGTGATGAGGTCCGAGCGTATATGCATGCGCCATTTGGCTATGAATACTTGAAGATCGCAGAGTGATGTGATAATAACTGTACCTTCTGTATCATCCCGACGATCCGTGGACGTCAGACTTCTCGTCCGATCGAGTCTATTGTCACTGAAGTGAAACTCATGCTCAGTCAGTGAATCCGTGAGATTCAGATCCTCTCGCAGGATACGACTCGATATGGGACTGATCTCTATGAGGAACCGCGACTTATCGAGATGCTCCAGGCGATAGATCAGACGATTTCTGACTTCGTCATTGCGAAGAATGAAGCAATCCAGGAACAATATAAGGATTCCTCTTCTTGACTGGATCGCCACGCTACGCTCGCGATGACAGAACCAAAATACCGTGTCTACTACCTCTATCCTGATATCCTCACACTCGATCATCTCTCGAAACTCCGCGAACTGAAACACTTCCTCCCCTACTTCGATATCCCTTTCCAGCATATATCAGAAAATATCCTGAAGCTCATGGGTCGTCACTATGATCAGGAGCATATTTTTGCATTCCTCGATACGATCCGCTCGACCTTCCCGAACTCGTTCATTCGCACATCCTTCATCATCGGATTCCCTGGGGAAACAGAAGAGAATTTCGAGGAACTCTGTCAGTTCGTCGAAAAATATCAGTTTGAATCCGTCGGGATATTCCAGTATCATGATGAACCACTCGCAGCGAGCTCGAAACTTCCGAACAAAGTCGATGAGTCAGTTGCAAAAAATCGCATAAATATCCTCACTCCCCTTCTCGAAAAAATCTATACCTCAAAAACTGAAGCTCGTAAATGACGAAAGCAGTTTGGCTACATTATGGAACTACCTCACTCCAACTCTCTCCTAAAGGAGAGAGAGTCAGGGTATCATTCCCCTTCTCTGAAGGAGAAGGGGCGAGGGGATGAGGTGGTTATCATCCGCCCCGAACTCCATGCTCCAGAAGTCGATGAATACGATGAAATCAATACGAATGATGTAGTCGGAAAGATCGAGATTGGAAGTTATGTGGAATATACCTTTCGATAATATGCAGACACCCACTGACTTCGCTGGTTTCGAGATATTCATCTCTGATGTCCATGATGGGGACGCACTTGGGGAAAATTTCCTTCCTGAGATGGTTCAGCCAGAGAATCAGATTCACTCGGACTCAATCCATATCGTCACTCGAGAGAACGCACATATTCGTCCGAAAGATGTCGATGGACTCTTGACCCGAGAATATGGTCTCCCGATCGGGATTCGATGTGTTGATTGCCCTGTCATCATCCTCATGGGAAGTGGTGAATGTGCTGCTATCCATAGTGGATGGCGAGGAACTCAGATACATATCGGGCAAAAGGCGATTGCGATGATGACGACTGATCGGGAGAAAATCCAAGCGTATATATGACCGCATATTCAGGGATATTTCTATGAAGTTCAGACTGATTTCCTCGAACACTTCCCTTCCGAATACTTCACAGATAAAGAGGGAAAAATATTTTTCGATATCGGGAAATATATCGTCGATGATCTGATTGCTACATGACTCAGGGCTGAGAATATCGTCATGAGCTCCATCGATACCTTCTCGAATTCCTCATACCACAGTTACCGACGTGATCGAACAAGTGAGAGAGGAATCGTGGGAGTGAGGATGACATAAAAAAATCACCTTCATTGTTGAAAGTGATTTTTACATATTTGTGGTGGCGACTAGTCGAGGAAGTCAGAACTGCACTTATGAGTCATAATAATATTCCATATATACCGAAATTAATATAACAATATGGTCTTAGGAAGAATAAATTTTTCTTTAACTTGATTGAATATAGCTACTTTAATTGAGAGACTAAATCAAAAATACGATCATATATATGTGTCCATCTATCTTGGGTCTCATTATATGGATCTGGAATTTTAGATATTTCTATTGGAAAACTTCTTCTCTGAAGAAACGCAAATGGCGTAAATCAATTTAATTTACATGCTTCCTCACAAATTCATTCTTCATTAGGATCAAAAAGAAATATTACTTTTCTGACTCTTGCAAGAGTATTTTCTAATATATCTGAAAGATATTTAATCCTTTGACTAGATATATCGATTCAACCATAGTCTCTCATGAGAGAAACTATAGCCTCAGCAGGCATCTGATTATACTTGTCTTTCTTTGCTTCTGATCATGCACAGCTGAGTGAGCTTCATTTTCAATATAAATGATTAAAAATTCCTTCAGCCATCTGAGATCTTCCCACATTCGCTGCACAGATAAAAAGTACTGTATTATTTGTCATTGAGGTTGAACTTCATAATATCTCTGTGACGCGATTCATATCTCTCTAAGTCGAAACAATCTCATTCTATTTCGTTTCATCTTCTATATATTTGTTCTATTAGAGCTTTATCTTCTTCAGATAGAGGAAATTTGAAAACATTATTTACAGTATTTGCATAATCAGGATGTCTTGCACCACAGATAATAGCATTTATATTCGGGTTATCAAGAGCCCATCGCATAGCTATTTCTGAAATAGTCATATCATATTTGTTTCCTATAAGGTAGAGTGTCTCAAGGAGTTCTTGAAATAACTCCCAATCCCCCCAATCCATAATTATTCTCATATACTTTCGAATTGATCTGTTATCAAGTGGCTCCACTGGTTGTTGTACTCTGAGGTATTTTTCAGAAAGTAGTCCCCCCATAAGAGTTCAGTATGCATAAAACCCTATATTTCTCATTCGAGTATGATCAAATAAATATTTCTCAGGCCTACGATCGATGATATTGTATTGATTTTGAGTAGTGAGTGGTACAAATCCACATTCTCTCTCTAGTATTTCCAAAAAATTGAGAGATGAATTGGTAATTCATAAACCTAATATTTTTCCTTCATTTTGTAACTCTAAAAGAGTAGCTACAGATATCTTATACGTATCTATAGAGTAGTCCCATTGATGAAATTGGACAAGATCTAGCCGAGCAGCTCATAATCTTTGGAGAGATCTTTCTATAAGAGCTCTCGTCCCTCAAGTAGTGACTCATCTCTCTTTAATAGCTGATAAGTCAGGTACATGTTTTGTATGCACTCGTGTTTGAGATTTTTTTGGTCAA
>JAYUQR010000083.1:0-3690 GCA_043756665.1 Candidatus Altimarinota bacterium
ATCCTCCGTTGATCCAAGCTGACTCATTATCTTTCTTTTCTGCGAACTCCACAACACGATCACCATCGAGTGAGAGTCGACCGAACTTTCATACTGGCTGAACAGAAGTAATGGTAGTGAGTTTTCCGTGAGACTCATGAAATCGTACGAGTGCTGGGATATCAACATTGCTTACTCAGTCACCATAAGTAAGCATGAATGTATCTTGGTTGATATAAGGAGCCACTCGCTTGAGGCGACCACCGGTCATCGTCTCTGCCCCTGTATCGACAAGTGTGACATTCCAGTCTTCTGTGTCAGAGTTATGAAACGTGATCTGTCCTCAGGTACGAGTATCGATCGTGATATCACTATTATGGAGAACGTAGTTTGCAAACCACTCCTTGATGATATATCCCTTATAGCCAAGACAGATTATAAAATCCTTGTATCCATATTGAGAATAGAGCTTCATAATATGCCAGAGAATTGGCTTTCCACCAATTTCCACCATTGGTTTTGGTTTGATAGTAGTCTCTTCAGAGAGACGAGTTCCGAGTCATCAAGCGAATATTACGACTTGCATAATTTATAATAGGTTAAGTTTCTTTTGTTCTAAAAACCATTCGTATGTATTCTTGAGTCAATCCATCACTTTAACTTTGGACTTCCATCAAAGAGATTCAATCTTGCTCACATCAAGAAGTTTCTTAGGAAATCCATCAGGCTTCGATATATCGTGTACAAATTTACCTTCATATCAAATGAGTTCTTTCAAAATTTCTGCAAGTTCATTTATTGAAATATCTACCCCTGTACCAACATTTAAAAATTGTTTCTCTTCATAGTTCTCGAGGAGCCAAACTACAGCATCTGCAAGGTCTGTCACATAGAGAAACTCTCTCCGCGTATCTCCTGTTCACCATATGGTGAATTCCGTATCCCCGCGCATCTTTGCCTCATACATACGAGTCATCATCCCAGGAATCACATGGGAAGTATCGGGATCAAAATTATCCCCAGGACCGTAGATATTCGTCGGCATACACGAGATGAATTTCTTTCCATATTGCTCATATATCTTCTCACAGAGCTTCATGCCTGCTATCTTCGCGATAGCATAGGCTTCATTCGTAGGCTCTACCTTTCCATCCATAAAGTACTCTTCTTTCATCGGCTGAGGAGAGTTACGTGGATAGATGCAACTACTTCAGAGAAAGATAAGTTTCTTTGTCTCTCCATGAAGGTGTGCTCCTCCGATTACGTTATCCTGAATCTGTAAGTTCTCAAAAAGAAAATCTGCGGGTTTCTTGATATTTATTGTCATACCTCCGACTTTGGCAGCTGCAAGAATGACGTATTCTGGTTTATATTCACGAAAAAAAACATAGGTAGCATTTTGATCTTGAAGATCGACCTCATCTCGTGTCTTGAGTATGATATTCGTATATCATTCATTTTTAAGCTTTTCAAGTATAGCTCAGCCCAAAAGTCAGCGATGTCCTGCGAGGAATATAGAAGCATTTTTATCCATAGATAAAAAAAGTAAGTTTATACGATATCTAGATTCGGAAGTGGGAATACAAAATGCCCACCCTCATCCAGAAATTTTTGCTCTCGAGCAAGGATAGACTTACGAAAATGCCATGGAAGGACAAAATAGTAGTCTGGGCTTTTGAGAAGCGCCTCACTTTCAGGAATAAGTGGGATTTTAGTGCCTGGAGTAGTTCTTCCAAATTTATATTTATTTACCTCTGCTATATACGGAATCATCTCTTTCGTGATGCCGCAGTACTGAAGTGTGACATTTCACTTGGTAGAAGCACCATATCCTATTACCAGTTTATTTTCTTTCTTTGCTTGAGCAAAAAAATCAAGCACTGATTTTTTGTGGATTTCGATATCTTGCCGGAACTTCGAAAATACCGCTCATGAGCTATACCCACCTTCTTCTTCATGCTTCAAAAGTATAGCAATCGCTTCTTGATTTGCTTCACGATGAACATTTTTACTTACTACCACTTGGAAACTTCATCCATTTACATCATTGAGTTCTACATCAAGAATCTTCATCCCTGCATTCTCGACGAGCCATTGTATTTGTTTCAGCGCATAATACTCAAGATGCTCATGACACACTGTATCGTATGATACTACATCAATCATGGTAGGCATATAGCTTTGTTCGAGTATCCATATACCGTCATCTGCAAGTGTACTCTTTACATCTGCCACAAACTTCACAGGATCTGGAAGGTCATAAAACATCGAAATAGATGTGATAATTTTTGCTTTTTTATCTGTCTTCATGCGGACGACTGCTTCTGAGAAAAAGTCCGAAATATACTCTACATACGAAGGATAATATTCTGAAAATTTCTTCGAAGTAGGATCAACTCAGAGAAGCATATATCCATGATCTCCATATGCAGTAAGCATCGTTCCATCATTGGATGCTATATCGATCACCAGATCTCCCTTCTCGAGATGCACAAGGGATTTCGCCTTTTCCACGATCGTCCCAAGATGTCTGACCATAGAACCATTAAGACCTGATCGATACCCATAGTTATCACCATAGAGCTCTTCCATATTATAATCATGAGCCAGCTGAAGGAGTCAGCACCCATCTTCAGCACTACATTTCACAAGTTCGAGGGGACCTTCTTCGATTATTTCTCCAGGAAGAGGAAATACTCCAGTAAGTGCTTGTTTTCAGAGATCGAGAACAGAGACAAGATCCGTATTTTTACAGATCCTACAATGAGCTATTTTTGTATAAAGCATAGAAAAAAGTAATATGCTTGAAGTATATAGAAAAATATTTCCTTGTCACGAAAAAATACGCATGATTTCAACTTTTGAGTTTTACGCCAGTACTTTTTATCGGATCAATTCTGCCGCAATAGTTCTCACATATGCCCGAGTATCTAGGATTCTCTGTGGATCAGTTACCACCCTACGAATAATAGAATGTCCAGCAGACTCACAAATAGAACCATTATCCTGAGAATCATTTTTCTCGGGTAAATAGAAAAAATAGTGTGCTACTTTTGGTTCCTGAGATAGATCCAAAGTGAGGTGAAAGCATATAATCTTGAAGGTGAAAGTCCTTTATGTTCCTTGATTCATTCTTCTGCAAATACTCAAAAATATCACTCAAGCTTGTTGCTTGATCGTTCAATATCTGAATTACCCGTTGTATACGATTGAAACAATATAGGGAAGTGCATTCTCTATGTGCCTTATGGCCTTCTTGAGATTACTATGAGCATACCTCCATCATCCATTTGGTTTGATGGATTTTTCATTGATGTATGTTTGATGATGGATGTTCCAGTCCTTCCATCTCTGTGGAAAAGTAAGAGGATCACAGGAGTGTGTCATATTCTGTGATTTTTAAGAACTCTTTTCCTGCTCTACTCTTTGGGTTCCCAGATACATATGTCTTAACCTGTCTCTGGATATGTACCAGACAGCGTTGAAGTAAGCATTCTGGATATACTTCTTTCAGTGCTGTAGCTATACCGATTCATCCATCCGCTGTACAGGATATGAGGGTAGTATATTCCATATGATCTCTCAAAAACTTGAGATCTTCCATATAATTATTAATGGGTTTTAACTTGTAACCACCTGCCCAGTATCCTTTTGCAGGTGTTTTTTAATGGAATCTCTTGTTGTGGGTTTATGGGTCAATATTTGTTCGAG
>JAYUQR010000084.1:0-3659 GCA_043756665.1 Candidatus Altimarinota bacterium
TTCATAATGAAAAAGTATTAGAGGTAAACCTCCTTGCTCCTCCTGGAAGAACAAGGAGCCATGATAGTATATGAAGACCCACCTAAAACTCAAACCAATCCCCCTCTCCCAGAGCCCTCACCCCTCACCCATATGGAGAGGGGAATAAGCAGGAGAAAAAAGTTTTGATTTTTGAGAAAAGAGATATATAATACTTTTGTCGTCGAAAGACGAAAATCTATAAAAGAGGAGTGAAAACTCTCAAAGAAAAAGACCCCTGTATAGGGTCTTTTTCTGTTATCGGTACTGGCAGAGAAGCTTTCTCCGAGCCCGACCTGTCACTCTTCGAAGAGGAATGACTGACCCGATTCCGAAGAATACGAGCCATCTATAAAAGAGTTTTCCCATATTACATGGGGTTAATGGGTAAAAACTCTCACTCTCAACAAGTGAGAGCTCGAAGAGTATATGAAAACCTACCCAATACTCAAACCAATTTCCCCCCTCTCCCAGAGGGAGAAGGGAATGAACAAGAGAAAAAAGTTTTGATTTTTCTGGAAATGGGATATACTGTATCTAACTTCAAGGATGAAGTTAGGGTAAATCTCCCTTCTGAAAAATCCCCCATAATTCTACTTAGGGGGATTTTTCTTTGCCGATCTTAGCGTTTCCGCTTCACGACTCGCCCCCGTCTCATATATATTTCTATACAGAGCAAGCGATGCTTCCAGTATGGAAGATCAAGGATGAACCTTTTCATAAATGAAAAGTGTTAGGAGATAAAATCTCCCTACTCCCACTGGAAGTAGGGAGCCCATACAGTATATGAAAACCCACCTAATACTCAAGCCAATTCCCCTCTCCCAGAGCCCTCACCCCTCACCCCTCTCCCATATGGAGAGGGGAATAAGCAGGAGAAAAAAGTTTTGATTTTTGGGAAAAGAGATATATAATACTTTTGTCGTCGAAAGACGAACCTCATATAACGAGAGGGAATAAATCTCCCAAAATAAAAGACCCGCCTTAACGGGTCTTTTATTGTTAACGACACTGACGCAAGTGTTTCTTGCGAGTACGTCCTGTCACTCTCTGAGTGATCACTCTGTATCCGAAAAGAATACATAAGTATCTGAGGAAATTCCTCATATAACGAAAGGTTAAAAAAATAAACCTCCCACTCTCAACAAGTGAGAGCTCGAAGAGTATATGCAAACCCACCTAATACTCAAACCAATTTCCCCCCTCCCAGAGCCCTCACCCCTCGCCCCTCTCCCAGAGGGAGAGGGGAATGAACAAGAGAAAAAAGTTTTGATTTTCAGAGGAAGTTGGATATACTTATTTTGTCTTCAATAGAGACAGAGGTAAATCTCCTTTGAAAAATCCCCATTATAAGTGGGGATTTTTCTTCGTCGATCTTAGCGTTTCTGCTTCACGACTCGTTTTTTTCCAGTATAGAAAACTATACCCAAGAAACGATGCTTCCAGTATGGAAGTTCAATAGAGACTTTCTTCATAAGAAGAAAAAAGTTAGAGGATAAACCTCCCTACTCCCACTAGAAGTAGGGAGCTCAAATAGTATATGAAAAACCTCAGAGGATTCAAGATAACGCAAGGTATTACATACCTGATTCCATGATTTTATATTGATTTTTTGAGAATGATTCTTATTATGTCGCCCTATGCTTGAACTCAAACATTTCTCTGTTTCTGCTGGAAAGAGAGAGATCATCAGTGATTTTAGTGCTACTTTCTCTTCGGGGAATGTGTATGCAATCCTCGGGGAGAATGGAAGTGGGAAGTCTTCACTGGCTTTCGGTATCTTTCATCATCCGAAATACCAGATTCGTGGGAATATCACTTTTTGAGATATTTCACTTCTCCAATATTCTCCAGATCTCCTCGCAAAGGCTGGACTCTATCTATCATTCCAGAATGTTCCCGAGATACCAGGGATACGGCTCATCGAATACCTGAGAACCATCTATACACGCCACTTTCTGGATCTCCATCCAGAGGCAAAAGCACCAACCGGATTCGTATTCCGACGAATGGTCGAAAAGCTCCTCCCAGAATACGGTATCGAACCGTGATTCCTCGATCGAGACCTCTTCGTCTGATTTTCGGGAGGAGAAAAACGACGTATCGAAATGCTCCAGATTGCCCTCCTCGATCCAGAGTGTATCGTCCTCGATGAGATCGACTCAGGTCTCGATATCGGAGCCCTCGATCTCCTCTCGAAAAAGATCGACATGTGGCGAAATGAAGGGAAAACATGTATTATTATCTCCCATAATTTCCATCTCCTTGATACAGTACGTGTTGATAGAGTTATCATTATGAAGTCTTGACAAATAGATCGCCATGGCGGACAAGAACTGATACAACAGATACGGGAAAGCGGATTTTAGAGGATGAATTGTAAGAATGAATTATGACCACACAACAAGAAGACATCAAAGCATTTGGAGATATCACTCGAGAAACACTCGATACGAGTGATAGTATCGTCTACTCAGAAATGGCGAGAATGGGTATCGATGAGGACCTTATCCGACAGATCTCCTCCTCGAATCATGAACCTGAGTGGATGCTCTCACTCAGACTCAGGTCACTCGAGGTATTCCGAGGGATGCAGAAACCGACATGGTGACCCTCACTCGAAGATCTCGATCTGGATTCCATATATTACTTCGGGAAACCTGAATGAGCGGGTGACCAGAAATCCTGGGATGATGTGCCTGATGCGATCAAAAAGACATTCGATCGACTCGGTATCCCTGAAGCAGAGCGAAAGGTACTCGCAGGTGTCGGAGCACAGTATGATAGTGAAGTTGTCTACCATAATCTCCGAGAAGAACTCAAAACACAATGAGTGATATTCGAAGATATGTCTGTTGCACTGATCGAACATGAGGCGATCGTCAAAAAACACTTCATGAAGGTCGTACCACCCACGGATCATATGTTTGCAGCTCTGCATGGGGCGGTATGGAGCGGTGGGACATTTCTCTATATTCCAGAGTGAGTGAGGATCTCAGATCCTCTCCAGGCGTACTTCCGGATGAATATGAAGTCAGGAGGACAGTTCGAACATACGCTCATCATCGTCGAGGATGATGCCGAGGCTCACTATATCGAGGGATGCAGCGCTCCGAAATATGGAACCGCGAGTCTCCATGCCGGGTGTGTCGAGATATATGTCGGAAAACGGGCAAAAATGCGTTACAGTAGCGTCGAAAATTGGTCGATCGATACCTATAATCTCAATACAAAACGTGCAATTGTGGAATCATATGGGTCCATAGAATGGATTGGAGGGAATCTCGGCTCTGGAGTCACGATGCTCTATCCATGCTCAGTACTAAAGGGAGAGTCAAGTACTGCGCTCCACTACGGGATCGCCTTCGCGAATGCAGGGCAAAAGACTGATACCGGAGCAAAAGTCATCCATATCGGAAAAAATACCTCGAGTGAAGTGGTATCGAAGTCCCTCTCGAAAAATGGGGGTATATCGATCTACCGAGGACTTATCGATATCAAAAAATCAGCGACGGGGGCCGTATCGAAGGTCGATTGTGATGGACTCATTCTCGATAGTATATCACGGTCCGATACCATCCCTGATATCCGAGTCGCGACGGATGATGCACTCATCGCCCATGAGGCGAGTGTCGGGAAGA
>JAYUQR010000085.1:0-10213 GCA_043756665.1 Candidatus Altimarinota bacterium
ACCAGATATAGCTCGAAGAGCTATAAGCGGTAAGAATAAACCTAATTGTCATTCCGGCTGTATGCCAGAATCTTCTTCTGATGCTAGATTCCTGCATACGCAGGAATGACAGGCACTTATCCGATCAATTTGGTTGACGATACTGTGACTACTCTTTTCTTTACTCTTACGAGAATTATCGAAAAAAGATATATTTTCCCTTGCTTTTTCCAGAAAAGAGACTAAAATCCCCCCAATCAGAAAAAGTATTGCAAATACGTAAATAAATGGTATAAATATTTGCAATCAATCGAACTTTCTGATAGAATCAAGAAGTAATAAAAGTAATTATGTCTCATCAGAATTCTTCTCCAGATCAAAATAATAATAGTACTAATGAAATGCCATGAGTAAGAATTAATAATCTTGTTCAGGGTATGTTTAAATATGAGACTGGAAAGATCTTAGATTACAATGGTAAAATAGATTCTTGAGTTGAGTGAGTCATGATTAAGGCTATGGAGTGACTCTTCAGAGTTGGGGTTAATTTTAATCATGGACAATTCATGACTGCTGCAAATGATCCGAAAATCCCAAGGAGTCCAGTCGTTAGTAAGCTTATTCAATGAACTACCACTAATATTGCCTCTCATTCTTGAGATGCCGTAAATGATAGTCAGATAAATCTCGCTGCCTAAAAATATATTTGCAAAACACTAAAAACTGATACAATAATACGGTATCAGTTTTTTTGACCCTGTTCTACTCACTCACAGTATCCGAGTCATGACGAACACGCGTCTCGTTGCCCTCCTCGAGAGGTGCCCCCTGAATCAGGAAGATTGTCATAATATTATGGCTATTTTCGATGCTCTCACGCATGATCGACAGCGACATATCCTCGATAACTGGGATGGATACATCATCGAGATGGTCATGGTCAGGAAGGAGATCGATTCTGCGAATCGTTCCCTCCTCGAGGAAGCGATCGAGATGATCGACACACTGAAGGATGCCAAGACCGCTCATGAAGCTGAGATGCGACTCGCCAAATTCAAAAAACAGAAACAGACTCGACTCGAACTCGAATGAGTACAAAAATACCACCAGGCGCATAAACTCAATCTCATACGCAGCATCGCGCAACTCCCTGATATTGATTCATCAAAATAGTCCATACACTATAGATGCACTGACGCAAGAAAAAATTGCGTCTTTTTTTGCAACTTCTTCTGATACATGCTATACTTAGACTCTATTCCTTGGTCAGAAGGAAAGCTCTAACCTCATGCAAATAGAACCGCATATTTCGGTTTTATTTTGTAGCATACATTCCTGCAACTATGGATACATCCGATAACATACTCAAGGGAGATAAAACGACAACGGAAGATCATAGCGAATGAGTATCAACTGAAACGGTTATGATCTCTGCAGATACGAAATTCGAGGGATATCGACTCAGGAATTTTTATATTGCTGTTACGTTTCAGCAATTCGCCTGGATCACCTTCCACTTCACGATGATCTACTTCTTCACATTTCAGCTCAAGAGCATCGTCATGGTCGGTGTCTTTCTCGGTTTTGCGAATTTTATGGCATTTCTCCTCGATATACCTCTCGGGATTATCCAGAAATATTTCTCAGCAAAAAAACTCTTTTTTATAGCGACTATCTCTCAGTTGATTGCGGTAGGAATATTTCTCAATTTTATCTACAATGTCATCGGTATCTCTCTCGAATGATCGGTATGAATCGTAAATGGTGTTCTCAATATCGAAACCGTCACAAAAATCTCAAATTGGTTTTTCGGAAGTGCCTTTAACTGGGTACTCCTGATGATCGCGACACTCTGTTATGGCTTGACGAAGGAGCTCAATGATGTTACGACTTTTTGCTATGTCCTCACGAATGCGAATCCCTCAGAATATAGTAAAATCCTCTCTCGTAATAACATCCTCTCATGACTCGGCGGTATGAGCGGACTTCTCTTATCCTGAATAGTGCTTGGGATTTCACCCACATTTGCTGTTTTCTCTCTCGGTATCATCATCGCTTGACTGAGTTATTTTACTCTGAGATTTTTCGATAATGCTACCGAGTCGATCGATATCAAAGATATAAAAAATTTCACTATTTCTATAAAGAAAATAAACACAGAGAATATCCGAGAATATATCGTCGAAACTATCAGTTCCACTGAACTCGAGAAAGTAATCGGAAAGATCAAAAACTATATTTTCATCAAACCCGCCCAAAAGGAACAAAAAATCCCCTGGCACGAGATACTCGTGAAAACAAAGATAGAACTCGGTATCATCAGAAAAATTCTCCTGAAAAAGCCCCACTATCTCTCAATCTATTGGACACTCTCGATGATACTGGTATTTGGATTTTGGGATACATTCGCAGCATCATTTCTCGTGAGTTTTCTCGATGATCTAAAGCCAGGATGGAGTTATGCTCTTCTCGGGATTATCGCGATACCAGCATTTTGACTCCAAGAAGTCTGGGGGAATATCGCAACAAAACTCGGAACTCTGATGGTCGGAGGGATATGACTCACGCTCTCAGGAATATCTCTTATTTGTATGGGGATATTTGCTGGAGATGGGATGAATATATATATCATCCTCACCTGTGCACTCATCAACAGTGTCTGATATGCGGCAGGCATGTCCCTCGGGCAAAGTAAGTTTCTCGAAGAGTACAATATCATCTATGCGAAAACGCTCGGTCTCAATGAGATCGATGGAAATGCATCAGCTGCTCCTATGAAGATCTTGCAGAACTTTGCCAATGTTATATGACTCGTTTTCTGAGGTGTCCTCTTGAGTATCCTGAGCTATCGATGATTTTTTATCCTTTTCGGTTGTATCATACTCGGTGTACTCTATTGGAGTATATCGAGAAAGGATGAGATACAAGTATAATTACTTCCATTCGAGAGTCACTCATCGGTTCCTGAGCACTTCTCCCTGGATCTCTTGGATAACAGAGGAGAGATCAGGGTCTTTCATAATAATTTTCTGACTCCATTCACCAGCTGATCGTTCCCAGATATCCCGATCATAGGAAAAAAATGTAGAATCCTTTTTGATGAGAATAATTTTATTTGCGAGTTTGGTTATGATATCTCGCACACGATCCTGTGAATGGTCATGGATCCTGAGTGTGATGAATTCTCTATAGGGAGGATACTGAAAAAGCTCTCGTTCTCGACTCATATAGGTCAAGAAATCCTTATAATTCCCCTCCATGATAATCGGGAGGAGTGGATGCTCTCGCATATGCGTCTGGATGAGGATATTTTTCCCGAGTTTCTTGGCATAGTCAATCGCATGAAAAAGCACCTCCTCCATCCGATAATCCGGGATTGTGAGATCTGATTCAAAGAGTATGAATACGATGGTATCGACTTTTTCGAGGATTCAGAGCGAATTATAGGTTCATAAGAGGATATCCGACTGTTCGATCATCTGAAACAGTTTTGATTTTTTCTCATGCGCATCGGAATCGAGTCGAAGAAGTCGAGTCCCAGGAATGAGTTTCCTGATATCTTCCTCGATTTTTTGTATCCCGATGCCTACAGCCGAGAATCGCATACCCTGACAATGAGGACAGACAGAAGGAATGGTGTCAATATAATTACACAAATGACAAATAAGATTCTTCTGTGGACTCGTATGATACGCGAGTGCGATATCACAGTGTGGGCACGGTGGGAAGTAGCCACAATCCTGACAGATCCAGGCCCTTCCAGAACCTCGACGATTATAGAGGAGTGCTATTTTTTCTCCTTTTTCTCTCGCTCACTCGAGGAGTATGAGGAGCTCATGGGAAATGAGGGGGGCATGGAGGAAGCTCTCTCTGAGATGTATAAGGGTAATATCAGGATTCAAAAAAATAAAGTTATCCGAGCTCGTCTTCGATAAATTTCACAAACCCCTTCACACTCTCATGATTATGATAGATGGATGCATATCGAAGGAATGCTACTTCATCGAGATCTCTGAGTTTTCGAAGGATATCTTTCCCGATTCGCTTCGAGGTAATTCCCTGCTTATTCTGAGCCCATTCATTCTCGAGGGCATTGATCGTATTATCGAGCTTCTCGGGGTCGAATTCTCTTTTCACGAGTGCTTTCATCATAGAATTCACGATCTTGGCTCGATCATATTGCTCACTCTCACCGGATGATTTCGTCACCATGAAAGAAACAAACTCGAGTCGCTCGAAGGTGGTGAACCGAGCACCACACTTTTCACACTCCCGACGTCTACGGATCGCCTTCCCATCCTCCGTTGCACGAGAGTCGATCACTTTGGTATCGAGATTTTTACATTTTGGACATTTCATAGGAGAAAGCAATGAGTAATCCTGATTATATCGTTCTTTGAAGAATTGCAAATATTAGTCCCCTACTTGGACCTTCTCATAATGTGTCATCGCATGCATTTCGGGATGATACAGGAACATAGCGGTCGCCGGAGGGATGAGATAGTTTCAGGCGATACTAGGTCGTACATAGTAGGTATACGTGGAAGAGTTTCCGTATCCAATATCGATAGTAGCAAACATCTTCTCGGTACGAAATTCACTCCGATTCCATGAGTGATTCAGCCATGGTCAGAGAGAGTTCACTGGATTCGAAGAGGCGATAATCGGGCTCCATCCACCAGGAAACTGATCTTCGATGAGCAGATTATACCAGGGAGTATGTTTTCCACTCGATGGGATAAATGACTTCAGTGTCACCCGATAAAGTGATCCCTTCTGAAAAATACCATCTATCACTGGATTCACTGATCGATACTTCCCATCACTATCGACTCACTTCGACTCATCGATGAGTTCGAATGTACGAACAATACTCATACCCTGGCTATCCACCACTGGCATATCTCGGATATCTTTCGTCCGGTCATGGGTAATGACTGTAATTGCTATGGGTATACGTGGATCATCTCTTTTGAGGGTAAATCATTCTCCGATCGTATCTCGGGTGGTGTGTATCTCTCGATTCAGACGAGTAGGAGAAATAGTGGCATCAACGATCAGGGTATCCGAACGAAAAGCCATAGGAAGATTCTTTGTTATAGATTTTCCCATGATTTGTCTCTGTTTCATCAAGGCGAGGAGGATTTGTACCTTTGCCTGTGTCGAAATCGTTGAAGCACTGAAGTCAGTATTTCTCACAATGCGATCTACGAGGGCTGAGGCCTTCTGCTCTTCTCGATTGTCGAATAAATACTGTGCATATATCCCCTGATCTACGAGCTCATCCGAGTATCGAAGAGTATCAGTCACACCTGTCGAAAACATGATAATATCGAGGTTTTTCCCTGTCTCGGGAGGAAGTATTCATAAGTATTTCCCCGCATATGCATACGCGAGATATCAGTACCGATGGAGTTTTTTTATATCGATCGATTTCCAGAGTTCTCGAGCCTCTGAAGTATGACCTAGTAGCGAGAGTGTCCAGGCTGCCTCAGCGAGAATATCCTCATCTTCACGATAGAGAGAGATATTGTTCAGGAGGTATCTCCCACCAGTATCGAGTACCGCCTGAGGAACGACCTGTCAGAGGGAACGGAAACTGAGGAGTGATCTGAGTATATAGGGAGTACGATATATATCTGGTTCTATATCATTCTCCCAAGTGATCCAACCACCACTCGGATGCTGTAGATGCAATATATGAGAGAATTCTCCATCTATGTCTTTTCGAGTTCATGGGATATCTGGGGAAAGTCGGGGAATGTCAGAGAATGATGAAAGAATAAGATTCGAGAGTACCGATCCAATCTTCTCTTCGACGGAATTATACTGTGTATGTGTGAGGGATGTGAGTATATTCATGAACTCTGTTATAGGGACAGGAGCTATACTGATAGATACTTTCGAGCTCGTACGTTCCATGCCACTTCCGATCCGAGGGAGACTATAATGAAATGTCGTACCACTAAAAATGAGAACCTCTCGATGTGTACTCGGGAGACTTGAAATAGGAATAAACTGGAATGAGCCAGAGGAATCCTCTAAAAGAAGATTTTTTTCTCGCAATTCTATCTTATAGGGGATATTCCCTGCGGAAAGATTGGTGCTCGAGAGTGGAAAGACTCGGGATAAGGATTCCTCTGGATTCAGGGTAATGTCCAGTGATTTCTTTATACTATTTGGGGGTGTACCAATAAATGCTGTAAGTGTTGCTCCTGTTATCTTTTTTGTCGTATTCGATACTCGTATTTTGAGCTCTGAAGTATCGCCTGAACGGAGTATTCATGGTGCCACCGTCTCGAGGATGTATTCTTTCTGTACGGTTATCTTTTTTTCTGTGGATGCAAAATGGGAATCCTTCGTATTTC
Source organism: Candidatus Altimarinota bacterium (assembly GCA_043756665.1). Classification (GTDB taxonomy): domain Bacteria; phylum Patescibacteriota; class Gracilibacteria; order BD1-5; family UBA2023; genus STC-74. The sequence continues at coordinate 6,348 of JAYUQR010000085.1, forward strand.
CGAGGGCCACGATACGATAATTTGTTTGTGTATTTGGAAGTATAAATGTCACTTTTGATTTTCCAGAACTATCTGTACGGACACTTGGATTATAGTATATGGTTCTTCCTGATGTTTCTCTCATAAGTGAACCTTTTCACTGAATATCCACGACTGCAGGGAAGATATTACTTGTTCCAGGAGAATACTTCCGAGAGAGCCAATTATTGAACCCTTCACCGATAGATGTCAGACTCGTCTTCATCGTAAATGGAATGGGATGATAAAAATTCGAGACGATATCAAGTGCATCCAAATCTAGAGTTCACCTCGGATTCTCATCGATCACCATCAATGCTATTTCTCATTGGAGTGGATTACCTGAACGATCGGAAAAAATAAGATCGAGAGAAACGGTTTCATTGTTTTTATAGATCGTCTTGTCAGGAATAATACGGAGATCTCATTGTTTCTCAGTCGTATCGACGACAATCTCTCCATATCAGACGCTATAATTTTTCTGAGAATCCAGAGTATCAGGAGCGAGGGCAAGCAATCATATATACGTATTCGGGAGGAGTGTATCATCTATCCTATATTCATGCGTAAACGTATTTCCAGAGAGTGTAAAGTATTGTTTCTGGAGAATCCCTCATTTTTCCAGAGTGAGAAGTATTTGGGACCCTGTGAAAGGAACTGTCACGAATACACGAGCAGTTTCACCTGGCATATAGAGTGTCTTTTCAGGAATAACTCGAACAGTGGATCCTAGATTCCCAGTAGTATTCCCAGCAATATAGAAAGTCACTTCTCTACGTACCCGCTCGGGTAAAAGTGTTCCAGAAACAGAGAGTGGAAAAGTACGAAGAATATATTCACCTGGAGTGAATGCAATAAGCTTCTGTGAATAAATCGGATCGAGAATGAGTCCACTCGATACAACTACATTATGCACCATACTTGTGTGGGTGATTCCTGAAAAGGGATCTTCTGTCGGGATATTTTTATACTCTCGGCGTACTATCTCATAGCCATATTTTCTGATCATATTCACTTTCCATGTTCCGTATTCTGGCTGAAAAATTCCCTGTAATGACTCACCATTTTGCAAAAGCCTCTTTTTTGGTATAAATTGCAGAGAATTATCCGAAGAAAACGTCTTATATGTATCAGGAAGTTTTACTATAATGGATCCACGTGTAATCACCTCTTCTCCTGTTAATGGTTCCCGCAGAGTAATATTAACATCATACTCATAGTCATCAAAGTATGACATATAATCGATACTTTCACGAAAGACACCGATACCATCCTGATCGATAGTACCACTCCCTTCAGTTATATTTCTGCGCATAGATGGATCTTCACAGTCCTGAGTACATACATTTGTGGAAATGGAGTCTTGGTATTTCTTTCGATATATTGTATAGGTAAATGTTGTGTTCTTTATCAGAGTACCGTCTATGTATTTTCCCTTTATGATTCATTCGAGTGAGAATTTTCACTCATAAAAAGAATCATACCATGGAGAGTCGGAACGAATATTGTCCTTTTTTCGTAGCTGAATTATGCTTTCTCATTCGATATCAGAACTCCTGAGGGTGATCGATGCGGTAGGATGTTGATCTATTCTTGTCACTACCTGAAAATCTGTGGATCCATGTGCGATATATTCTGTTTGATCCAGTGTCGTGAGGGTTACAGTATATTTCCCTGGTGACGCTGTTTTCGGGAGGAGATAATCAGAACTCAGAGTACCGAATTCATTTGGCTTGAGAGCAATACGAGAAATCTCTTTTCCGAAAGGATCGGTTATCGCGATACTACATGGGAGATTCTCCGGTACTTTCAGTGATGGAAAATTTTCACGTACTATAGCATGGATATGGAGTGTCTCTCATGGTAAATAGTGGGTATGATCTGTATGGAAATAGGCGGAGTACTTTGGTCTCACCTCATATGAATATGCTGATTCTTTGATACCAAAATCATATCCTGTCATCCCATCATTCCATGTACTGATGAGGAATCCGAGACGACCTCATCATCGAGATTCGACGAGAAAGCTCGAATTCCTTCACTCATATTCTCATCGTTTTATGAATGATAAACTATAAGGATCTTCTCTCGAGGAGAGTCACTCGAGACTATCAAGTCATACTTCCAAAAATCCATCCATATTCGTTTTCCCGAGTACTATCCCTGTAGAAAAAGCTGATGCTGTGAATGGTATATCTATCCGTTCTGTTTGATTTGTTTTTTCATTCCAGGATTCGGCATATGAACGAGTAATGTTATTTCGTACTATAATCTCCTGATCTCACAGTGGCTTACCGGTAGCACTTTCTGTCACGAGAAATAACATCCTCCCACTCGCATCGACCTTCATCGAAATATGGCTATCCATAACAGAAAAGATGAGTGGCTGGACGTCTTTCTGGAATCCTTGTATATCACTTCGGTTCATGAATGTCATCATATAGAGGCCGGGGATGAGTTTTTTCCCTGGTACAAAATCTCGTATATCGAATGATGAGGCATATCCGGTAGAGGTGAGATCTATATCTCTCTTTATACATCAGAGGGCCCCACTCCCTCACATAATTGTATATACAGTATCGAGAGAGCTTCCTGTCATATCTTCCGAGAGGATTTTTTCTATATGAGAATATGCTTCGAGTGAAAGCTCGCAAAGCCTGAGAGCATATGATTTTTTTGGTGGCTTGAGAGCATAGAGTTTTCCTCGTATGGGTTGACCAGGGTGATAATACATACGTCACTGATCGAGTCGAAGAGAAAGTAACGATGTCCGCTCAGGAGTGAGAGAATACTCTGACTCTGCTATACGACCGTATATATCTGGAATGGCTCGTAGTGTCAATTTTGTCGAGATTCACTCCTGGAGAGGAAGAGTTAGGATAGCCCTATCAGGAAAGAGAATGAGGCTCTCTGGACTGATCGGCATATCTGGTGCAATCGAAAGATGTTTGAGAAATCAGAGTTTTGCATCATGTCTATTCGCGATATATTCTGGACTCGAGAGGGTACCTATATCCTCATACATCGGATGTGAAAATCGGAACTCTATACGCGTCTGCATATCATACTCCGGGGACAGTGTTTCGAGTGTCGATGCCTCGATCAGAAATGGTTGGAGTGTGCGATCTTCGAGAAGAGAATAGGCACCATTCACGCCTCCTATCAGACATATACGAGACTGCCTATGTTCGATATCGAAACTGATCGTCATATCCATTCGTTGTCCTTCACGAGTCATGGGGACTACTTCTTTTGGAAAAATGGGACTATATCATTCGAGACTCGATCTCTCGGTACAGGAAATATCTGGATCATAGGAGATAAAATATCGAATATTCTCAGGAGTATAGATATCAAATCCATCCATTGAAACATGATAGGTAGCTTCTCTCGGGAGTCCTAAACGCTCTATTGTGAGGGATTTCTGTTTCTCGAGAAATTCCAGTGTCATATCACGAGGAAGTCTGTATCTCGTTGTTTTGTTTTTATTATATACATCTGCATCGACAATGAGAGATTCTCCGACTCAGAGTCATCCTGATGAGGAAAGTTCTATATGTTCACCCGAAACAACGAGCGTAAATGCCTTTTGATTCTTCTTATTTTCTTCTATTGTAGTGGGTACAAAACGAATTGATTCTCTGAGTGCATCGATATCGAGAATAGGTCACTTGAGTATTTTGAATGGGAATCTCGGGCGTGCAACCATCATATCGAGTGTACTTCCTTTTTGGGTATCAGAACCGAGAAATGGGTATGTTAGGGTTTCTACACCGAGAATGTATGCATAATATCCAAGTACTCCGACGGAGAGAATCGCAAAGAGTATTCCCAGAAAGCGTGCCAAT
>JAYUQR010000086.1:0-10199 GCA_043756665.1 Candidatus Altimarinota bacterium
CCAGTGTTAGTAGATTGAACTAGTGTCTCTTGGGCAACTACAGAAAGAACAGTCAGGAATTATGGAGATATGAATCTTCGGAATCGAACAATACCTATAGAATACTATAGAAAGCAAAGTGTATTTAGCCTTGAATCCTACTCATATGAAATGGCTTATGGTGATAAGTTGATACCAGAAAATTTGTGATGTCATACTGATGCAACTAGTAGTGACAGTGATTCAGCTACTCAAGCAGCATCAGCTCCTATGCGATAGTAGCTAAGAATGTATGCTTATCTTTTTATTTTATTAAACTCTTTCTTTATGAAAAACTTTATATATTCAAATATAGCAGCCTCTATACTAGTAATATCTTCTCCTGTATATGCCCAACCTAAGACGCCTACGACTGAACCACAGAAATCAGAAACGGTAATAAAAAACAGTAAAGATATCTGCGTTGCAATGATCAATGGACAGGCAACTCTCACATGACAAGATGCACGTGCTAGCACTGGATCGCTGGCTAACGGAAGACAAAAAGCTTATGATGATGCTATTGAAAGAATACTAAAACAACCAATTTGTAAGATAGCTTTAGGAATAGCTAGCTAAAAATAGAAACATTCTTTCAAAAAAAACAGATATAAGAATATCTTTTTTTCTCCGTATACCTAGTTTTTCGGCATCTTATTTCGCAGAAATGCAGGAACATCATAATCATTATCTCATAGCGGTGATGGTGCAGGATTCTGATGGCTCGTGTTGCCATTGTATGATGGTTGTGAGTTCTGGACTCGTTGCGTTCCAAATGTTGGCGCTGTTCTATTTGGTTGTACTGGAGGAGACTTTCCGAAGATATTACTCTGTCCGAATCCACCTCGAGAATGACTCGAGAGTTGTGTATTGGTTTCTTCAGAGAATCCTGTTGCGATCACGGTGATCTTGATCTCACCGGTATACTTCTCATCGATAGAGGTACCAAATATGATATTTGCATTTGGATCACATGACTCAGTGATCATCCGAGCTGCCTCATCGATTTCGAACATAGAAAGATCAGTTCCTCCTGTGATATTGAGAAGGAGTCCTCTTGCTCCATTGATCGAGAGTTCGAGAAGTGGGGATTCGATAGCTCCACGAGCGGCTTCTACCGCACGATTCTCACCACTTCCATATCCGATACCCATGAGGGCAGATCCTGCATTTTCCATGATTGACCTGACATCGGCGAAGTCGACGTTGATGAGTCCTGGGTGAGTTATGAGGTCAGATACACCCTGTACTCCCTGCTTGAGTATTTCGTCAGCGACGTGGAATGCTTCGAGAAGGGGAGTCTTTTTATCGATGATCGAGAGTATTTTATCATTTGGGATCGTGATCAGGGTATCGACTTTTTCCTTCAGCCTCTCATATCCCTCGAATGCCTGAGTACTTCGACGCTGTCCCTCGAATACGAATGGTTTTGTTACCACTCATACGACAAGTGCTCCGAGTCATTTTGCGATCTCAGCAATCACGGGGGCTGCACCAGTACCAGTACCTCCACCGAGTCCACAAGTGATAAATACCATATCAGCACCAGTGAGGGCTTGTTTGAGTTCTTCACTCGACTCTTCTGCTGCCTTCTTTCCTGTTTCAGGATTGGCACCAGCTCCGAGTCCACGAGTGGTTGCACGTCCGATATTGATACGAGTTTGAGCCTTCGATGTGAAGAGTGCCTGTGCATCAGTATTCACAGCAATAAACTCTATTCCTTCGATACCAGATTCGATCATGCGGTTTACAGCATTATTTCCACCACCACCAACACCGATGACTTTGATGTTCGCGACAGGAGAAATATATCACACATTGACCTCGACATGTCATTGTGGAGCTGGAGTTGGATTCGATTGGATGGGATTCATATTGGTTCGTAGGAGCTTTTTGAGACGATCTTCAGAAGTAGAAGCGGTAGACATAGGAGGAAGGTTAGAATTTAGTAATTAGATTTAGTAATTAGAATCTAGAATGAGAAAAGAAAAAGAGAGTAGTGTAGACTCGGTAGCTGAATTTAGGGGATTATCTTCTTAAAAAGATTTTTCAGTGATGCGATAGCTCATCCGAATGAGAGATTGAGCTTGAACTGTTTTCTTATAGTACCATATTTTCCTGCGAGGACGAGAGTCCCGACGACTGCTGTATAGATAGGATCACTGATCGATGTTCCACTGACTCCATCGATCTCCTCTGGAACTCCGACACAAGCTGGAAGTCTGAGATATTCACGAGCGAGATCCACGAGTCATCGCATCTTCGCTGCCCCTCCCGTGAGGACAGCTCATTCTGGAAGCATCCCATCACGACCGACATTTTTCAGCTGCATGATGATATGATGGAGGATCTCCTCATACCGAGCTCGTATGATATCATTCATGAATTTTCGTGAGATCGTCGCATTATCTATCGGTGAGAATTTTGAGAGATCGATCTCTTCATCATACTCAGCCTTCATCCCTTCGCCAAAAGTGAGGTCTCCATATTCGAGCTTGAGCCGTTCTGCGGTATCGATCGAGATACGCAGTCCGAGGGCGAGATCGCTCGTGACATGCTCTCCACCGATCGGTATCACTCAGGCATAGATAAGAGATCATTCTTCGTATACGGCGATATTCGTGGCACTCGATCCGATATCGACCGCGACGACTCCGAGCTCCTTCTGTCTACGTGAGAGCATCGCTTCACCGATTGCGAGGATATTGGGATAGATATCCATGATCTCGACACCTACATCGAAGACTCACTTCTTTATATTCGAGAGGATATTGGCACCCATCGATATGATATGACTGCGCACTTCGAGTTTTTTCCCACTCATCCCGACAGGATTCTTGATTCCACTTTCGAGATCGAGAGAAAAACTCTCAGGGATGACCTTCAAGACACTACGGTTTTGGAGATCGACTCCATTCTGACTCATATCGAGGGCTCGATTCACATCATCTTCTGTGACTTCGAGTCCAGCTACCGCAACGATCCCAGAGCGACGAGTGATTTCTATATGCACTCAAGAGACTCCCAGACAGATATGTGATACCTGTTCTCCTGTCATTTTCTCTGCATCCCCGAGGGCATTGTCGAGATTATTTTTGAATTCCTCCATATCGAGAATATTTCACTTTCTGATACCACGTGATTCAGAAACACCGACTCAGAGAATGCGGAGTTTTTTTTCTTCATTCCATTCACCGATCACGGCTTTTATCTTCGAGCTGCCTATATCTATGGCTACGAGTTGTTCTCCAGATACCATATATTGTGGGAAAAATTAGGTGTATAAAATTTTTACTCTCGAGAAACCTTTTCCCAGAGCGGATATATGTATTTGTATCGAAATTTGTTAATCACATTATATGTTCGCACTCTATTTTTACAACGAGATTATTTCCATTCCCGTATACACATTTTGTACTCATGAACTGTTTACAAAAATCACTTTCTCGATACAGTAGGCGAGGAAGTGATGTGTAAAAGTATTTTATTTCGAATTACTTAGGGTTTTCCGCGCATTATAATCTTAGGCTTCAATGCAGGATCTGGATCACTTAACAGTCTTCGAGGTCATAGTTTTCAATGTCGCATTGCATGACGTGATTCTAATATAGCTCTAACGGTTTCCCCACATTCAGGACTGTTAGTATAACAACGGTGTATTATATTGAGTAGTGTGGTGATTCAGTCATGTTGTTGATTAGCGATATCTTGCGTTTTAGGTCTCATAAGCAAGCTTGCTAGACGAGAGTAACGACGTATTTTTTTGTCTAGTTTTAAGAAAGATTCTGAATCTACCAGTTCACTCCATTTTGCGAATAATCATTTTTTAATGAAGCCCATTGTTTTTAATTTTGTAATTGCTATTAATGCTTCAGTCTTTCCATCTGCTAGATCCAACTTGCGCTCTCAGTCTGCCAATACGGCATTCCATGCATCTTCTCAGGCTTGAATAGGATCAATAAGCATAATAATGGATTTTATGAAATTTGTTATAACTAATTTTTAATTTAAAATAACTATGTCAATAAAAGCATATTACATAAAAACATTTGGCTGTCAAATGAACTATGCTGACAGTGAGAAGATCAATATGATCCTCATGTCGGCAGGACTGCGCAAGGTGATCGATCCCGTGAAGGCGGATATCATCATACTCAATACGTGTAGTGTGCGACAAAAGTGAGAAGATCGAGTCTTTGGATTTATGAATGAGATCAAGCGATTTCATAAGAAATGTCATGTCGAACGTGTTTCGACATCTTCATCCAAAAAAGTAGAGGAAGATTCTGAGACAAGCTCAGAATGACCAGATGTGGCAGATCATGAAATGACTTCTGGATGACCGAAACAAGTGCTCTTTGGTATCACAGGGTGTATGGTACGTCAGAGTGGACTCGCGAAAAGGTATCTGACACCAAGCCCTGGATCAGATTCGATGGTTTCAATGCCCTTGATAAAGGGAACACAAGGGGATGGCTGTGAAACTTCAGAAACGAACCCCGCCACACCCCTTATCAGGGCAGCTAAAAAACCAGATTACAAAAGAAAAAATGCAGAGAAAATTACCCTCCTTGATTCATCAGATTCACTTCTGAACTATGATGATGAGCTGTTTCTGCGTTCGCCACTCATTGATTTCACCTTTCGCATCGAGGAAGTATCGTTTGTCACCAAGATTCTCTCCCTTATCTCCTGAGAAGACATCGGAAATGATGCGAAGTGGAATGAATATCTCCAAGTGAAACAACTCCAAGAGAATCCTGCGAGTGCCAATGTGATCATACAGACTGGCTGTGATAACTACTGTACGTTCTGTATCGTTCCGTATACTCGTGGAAGGGAAGTGAGTCGGGTGCAGGATGAGATCGTCGCTGAGATTGCTGAGGTGGTGAAAAGTGGTACCAAAGAAGTCACACTTCTCGGACAGAATGTGAATAGTTATGGGAAGGAGACGAAAAAGAAACTTTGGAATAGTGAAGAGCTCACTTGGGATAAAAGCCTCCTTTTGAAAGGAGGCAGAGGATTTCCTAAAAGTATCCGTACATGAAAAGAGGATCGCATATGGTATAGGCAAGATCTGGCTGAAAAAGCCAGCATACTCAGGAAAGATATGACATGACCCGAGAAACAACTCTGGTATGAAATACTTTCTGGAGATAGGCTCGAAGGAGTTCATTTTCTGAGGCAAAAACCACTTCTTGATTATATTGTTGATTTCTATTGTGATGAACTCGCTCTTGTCATAGAGCTAGATTGAGAGAGTCATATCGGACGTGAGTCATATGACACAAAAAGAAATGAAGAGTTGTTAAATACATGAGTAATGACAGTTCGTTATACAAATGATGAAATACTTGGGAATTTAGACTGAGTAAGAGAAGATCTTATAAATATTATACAGGAACGAAGGAAAATCCTCAGTCGCTATCGCGACAGCTCCTTTCAAAAATGAGCCTCAAAAACCCCATTTCGTGATCTCTTAGAAGAGATTAACCAGGTCGAATGACTCGACCGTATCCGCTTCACGAGCTCGAATCCGCATGATATGACGCGTGATATCCTCGATGCACACTTCGACCTTCCGAAAATGTGCCCGTATCTGCACTTCGCTCTGCAGTCTGGAAGCGATACCATGCTGCGACGGATGAATCGCAAGCATACCTATGCCGATTTCAAGGCACAGCTGGATTATCTACGGTCGAAAGATCCACTCTTCTCGATCTCGACAGATATCATCGTCGGATTCCCATGAGAAACGGAAGAGGAGTTCCAAGCAACCGTGACTGCTATGTATGAGTGTCAGTTTGATTTTGCATTTATCGCGCGATACTCGCCACGCTCAGGGACGATCGCGACGACGAAATACGAGGATGATATCTCCGCTGAAGAGAAGGCCCGTCGCTGGACGATCCTCAATGATATCCTGCGCGTGACTGCAAAGAATCGTAATCTCCTGATGGTCGGTCAAGAAGAGGAGATTCTCATTTCCTGAGAAGGGAAGGATGAAACGTGGGTGGGAAGAACGAGAAATTTTAAAGAAGTATTTATCCTCAAAAATCCCCCTGATAGGGGGGATGCAAGGGGGGTTGTTTCGATAAAAGTCTGAGACCTCGTGAAAGTGAAAATCACGGAGAGTGAGGGATGGGTGTTGAAAGGGGAGAAATTATAAAATCTTGAATTCGATAGAGGTTTCCATATAATCTGTATATACCTATATCTCTCTATGAATCCACGAATATCTGAGTTCTTCGGTATCAAGGTATATATGTATTTTGAGGATCACAATCCACCCCATTTTCATGTCAGATACAATGAATTCGAATGTTTTATCGATATAGAGACACTGACGATCATGGAAGGAAAACTCCCAAAGAAAGTAGAAAAACTCGTGACAGCATGGGCTGAATTGTATCAGGAAGAACTCCGTGAAGACTGGAAACTCATCCAAGAATGAGAAAAACCAAATATGATTGTACCCCTTTAATCTCCTCTATGATAATACATGTGAAAAGTGCACAATATGTGCAAGACTACATTCTCGATATTGACTTTGATACTGGAGAATCTCGCCGAGTAGATTTTGCTCCTTATATTGCCAAGTGAAAAATATTTGCTCCACTGCAGGATATCACAGAGTTCAAAAAGTTCTATATCGATACCACAGTTATGTGGAATTCTGGAGCGGATGTAGCTCCCGACAGACTCTATGCTGATGGAGTACTCGTGAAATAATCTCACAAAAGGAGATAAGTGGGTGTTGAAAGGGAGAGAATATAGGATTTGCTTTTTATATTTTTGTACATACAATGTTGTTACTATATGATGCACTGGTCAGAAGATAAAAATACCATCCTCAAGGATATTCGTCATACTTCTCGTTCGAGCGTATCGAGCTCGCTATAGCGAATAATCTCTTACGAGTCACTCATGGTGAAGATCCGAATTACCCGCATCAGTATCGATTTTATATCGAAGTCGACGGATAGATTTGGGTCGTTCCTGCGGTGCGGACATGAGATGACTACTTCCTGAAGACTGCATATCCGAGTCGTCGAGCCCAGAAAGAATATAACTCCTAAAATATGACTATACTCACTCTAAAGGACAATCCGAACATCAGTGATAAGTGGAAAACTCTCCTCGCATGAGTCGATCTCATCTCTCCTCCTCTCGATGATGAAGAGGCTGAGCTCATGTATCAGAGCGAAGTCCTCGGCGACCTCGGAGTCGATATCTCCCGAGAAATGCAGAAAGAAATCGTGGAGATGGCTCGTCGCTCTGTGATAGCTCGTCATGCTCGCAAGACCCAGTCTGTCACTCTCCGTATCCCATGAGATGTCCTCTCGAATATTAAGGAAAAAGCAGAGTGAGAATGAGTCGGATATCAGACCTGGATCAATAGAAATCTGAGGGAGTTGGTGAAGTAGTTAAATCACGGAGAGTGAGGGGTGGATACTGAAGGGGGAAGAGAGTTTAGCAAATATCATTCCACTACCATATGTCGAAAACTAAAATCAACATAGAACCTTTCCTTCATCCTAAGATATCCTTCCAACTTATTTATATATTTTCGAGTTATCTATTTCTGTTTGCCCTCTGATGAGAGATCTTTTTCTTATTCTTTCTCCCTATATTTTTGATATATGTATTCACTGAGAAAAATGAAAAAAATATCTCTACTCGAATACAAAAAATACTCTTTATACAAATAGGGAGCATAGTGTTAATACTTTCCGTTATATTCATACTTGCAGGGGCTGTAGCTGCTCTGATGCATACCTCTTGGGAGTGACCGACGACCCATGCATATGTTCTCTCAAATGGCGATAAGAAGATTATTTTCCAATGACTCCACCATATATGAACTCGAGAATATTATAGTGAAATACGATCTCATCTCGATCAGAAGAGATGAGAGGGGTATGCTACTGTTTTGCTTGAACGACTCGGTACATGAACAATAGAAAACGAAAAAATATTTGCACGAGCAACAGGCTGTGATGATGAACGTGATGAAATTTGACAGTCTTTACGTGAATCAAATGGCCTTATAAAACAAGGTTATCGATTTCTTCTGAGAGATTTTTCAGGATATCAGTATGAGTATGTGGATATGAGTATAGATGAGATAATACAGAAAGCTCAAACTAGATATCCAGATATCCTACAAGAATTTGGTTCGACTCAATCTTGAAAATGAGAGGAATCGACATTTTGAGGGTATATAAGTCGAAATATCACCCCACTTGGGCAGAGATATTTTTCTTCATTTGTGATTTTCGCTTTTTTCTTCACTCCAAAAGTCGATATCTCTACTCCAAAAGAAGATAATATTACTGCTGATCTGGAGCTCAATTATCGAGACGAGCATCTTGCAGAGAAATTATTAGATTCACCAGAAAAAAAGATTCTTGTGCTGTATGGTGAATGACACATACCAGGAATCTATAGAAATCTCAGAAATGTAGATCCAAGATGGCAACTTCTCGAAACAAAGGAATTTAGAGTATTTCGTAAATAACATTTTTTTATGCTCCACATCCTCCTCACTCTCCTCACCGCCTACACTCTCCTCTTCCTCTATTCCCTGCGGATACGGGACAACTCGATCGTCGATGTGTTTTGGGGATTCGGATTCATGATAATTGCTGGGATATCATTCCTCCAGTCAGAAAAGATGATAACACAGATACTGCTCACAGGACTCGTATTTCTCTGGTGAATCCGTCTCACTTCCCATATCGGATTTCGCAAACTGAGGGAGTGAAAAGAAGATCCTCGCTATGCGAAGTGGCGGGAAGAGTGGGGAAGTGGATGGTATTTCATGGTTCGGTCGTTTCTGCAGGTGTATTTGCTCCAGATGGTCCTCATGCTCGTCGTCGCACTACCGATACTCGTGGTGAATTTGGCATGATCTTCTTTTTTGTCATTCTCCGCAGGAGAATCTCTTTCTGGAGCAAATCCTCGGCTATCGCCAAGGATGACAGAAAGTGAGGTTTTTCTGATAATCTGATTCATAATCGCACTTGTTGGTCTCATATTCGAGACGATTGCCGATCTCCAGTTGAAGGCATTTCTGAAGGTCAAAAAACCATGACAGATATTCACCACTTGACTCTATAAGTAATCTCGACATCCGAATTATTTCGGAGAAAGTCTATTTTGGCTTGGGATTTCCTTGATTTCTCTCCCGTATTCGTATATTGGGATTATCGGTTGGATCACGATCACCTGTCTCCTCCTCTTTGTCTCAGGTGTTCCTCTGCAAGAGGCTCGATATGCAGGAAAACCTGAATGGGAAGAGTACAAAAAGAAGACGAGTGTATTTATTCCACGGTTTCCTAAAAATTAAATAATAATTATTTTATCTAATAATGTGCTCTCTCAGAAAGGCATCACGTTCCGAAATCAATAAACTCATCGAAGTAGATTCCTCTATTATTGGGAGTAGGTTTTATAAACCGTATTTATCAGAATCAGATTGGCATATTGCATTCGATAGATGAGATATTTACTTTATCGTAGATAATAATAGACTTGTCTGAAGTATCTACTTTTATAAGAAAACTGATCAACTCGCTTATCTTGATGGATTCTTAGTTAAGCCAGAATTCCAGTATCAGTGATTTTGATCCAATGCACTGTGATTGATTATAGATATAGCAGCAAAAGAATGATATTCGAGTATGGAGCTTATTACGCATCCTGATAACCTCTACGCTCAGAAAGTATATGTAAAGAATGGATTCATAAAATGACAGATTACTAAAAACTATTATGGGGATGGGGAATCGAGAATCTACTTTTTAAATGACAATCTATGAAACTTATAATTCTCTCTCCGAATCTCCATCTTATTTTTTCTGAAGAACAGAAATCTCAGCTTGATTCAGAATTCGATGTCGAGTATTTTACTCAGCCTGAATCGATCGATTCTATATCCGTACTTCATTCAGATGATGAAAAAATTGTAGCCATTGATCCTGATTTTTGTGACTGGAAAGTCACCCGAGGAAATCTCGAAAAGATGAAAAATGTGAAAGCCATTTCTCTCGCTACGACCTCATTTCACTATATCAATACATGTCATGTCCAACAACATTGTTTCACATTTCTAGAGAAATGGAATACACTGATTGGTTCTGGAAGAGTGCCGTTAGGCACTCTTTTTGTACCAGATT
>JAYUQR010000087.1:0-10192 GCA_043756665.1 Candidatus Altimarinota bacterium
GAATCTGGTACAAAAAGAGTGCCTAACGGCACTCTTCCAGAACCAATCAGTGTATTCCATTTCTCTAGAAATGTGAAACAATGTTGTTGGACATGACACATACCCCAAAGTGATCGGCTCCACTATAGAAGCCTCAGCGAATCAGATTTTCCATTCTTTTATAGTCTATATTGAGACGAAAAGGTCATGCAGTATACACTTCTCGATAGGTGTACATCACCTGAAGATGCTCAGAAAATATTTTCGTGAAGTGCTCGATACGTGATGCTCTATACACTATATCGTGATGAAGAAGTCAGATAATACTCCAATAGGTATGCTTTTCTATGAGACCGTGCATGGTCATCCGCATGGATGAGTTGCTGAAATTGGATTTATCCTGAAGCCCGAATCGTGGAATCAGTGATATGGGAGCGAAATGGGAGGCGCAATTATCGATTTCCTCTTCGAGAATACAGCGATACATAAAGTATTTTGAGCACATCATGTTGACAATACAGCCTCTGGCAAAATACTCCTAAAACTCGGGATGAAACAAGAAGGTATAGCACGGAGTGTACGGTATAAGGATACTACGTGGAATGATGAAGTACAGTATGGGCTCCTCAGAGAAGAGTGGAAAACCAGTCTGAGAATTGACGACATATCATCAAGAGTGAAAAGTCTATAAGATGAGAACTGTGTAGTCCTCTTGTTTTTTCGTGAGAAAGTATAGAATATAAGGGTTTCACTTTCTCACTATGACTCCCTCCATCCTCTGACTGCGCACCACGATCTACAAGGTCGATGATCTCGATAGAGCGAAAGCCTGGTATTCGAAAGCATTCGGTGCAAGTCCCTACTTCGATGAGCCCTACTATGTCGGATTCAATGTCGGTGGTTATGAGCTCGGGCTCCAGAGAGAGGAGGCTCCAAAATGAGAAAATATCGCCGTATTTTGGTGAGTCGAGAATATCGAAGAATCCTACCAATATTTTATAGCTTGTGGTGCGACCGAAGTTGAGAAACCGATGAATGTCGGTGGTGAGATCAGGGTCGCGACCCTGAAGGATCCCTGGAACAATCTCCTCGGACTGATCTATAATCCTGAATTCCACCTCCCAAATTAGGTTCCAATTTTTATTCTTTTTCTATTTTTCTATGGACTCACTCAATTGGCTCGCGATCGGAATCATGACAGTGGCATCTTTTGCTCTCGGTGCCCTCTGGCATGGTCCACTCTTCGGAAAACTCTGGATGCGTATTCATCATGGGGATCAGAAGATGACCGATGCAGAGATGCAGAAGACAATGGAAGGTATGTGGAAGATTATGCTCGCGGAATTCGTCGCGACTCTCCTCATGGTCATCGGACTTGCCTGTGTCATACGAGCAATTCCTGCATACTCTCCGATGCAAACTGCCTTTATGATATGGCTCGCATTCGTCCTCCCGACGATGATATCGACCGTCCTCTGGGGCAATGATGCGAAGAAATGGATGGGAACGAAAATCGCGATCTCCAGTATCTGTAGACTCATCTCACTCCTCGCAACGGCATATGTACTCTCAATATAGAGATAATATTACCTCTTGAATACTCAGATTTGCAAAATCCTGAAATAGTATATAATTATACCATGATTACAGCTACTCATACCTCATCTGGACGCATAGAAAAAAAAATAGAATCCACCTATATAAAAATGGAGGAACTCTATGCCTATGCTCGTATACTCAAATCTGAGTTCGACCTTACCAATGGACGATATAGCACCCATACTTCTGCAAAATCTCTCATTCATGAGTTGGATAATTAAAAATACGGCACACTTCAAGGCACAGTACAAAATTCTTCCTCATCATATCCAAAATATAGCAAAAGGAGTTTTTGAAACGATCGAGGAGAATCCTTATGATAAGAGCCTCTCTACTCATAAACTCAGGCGTGCACTTGCGAGTTATCATGGCATATCTGTGGGTAACGATTATCGAATCATCGCTCGGATCCTCGATACGAAGACAGAAATTATACTCCATGATATAGGAACGCATGAGATCTATAAAAGCTTCCTCGGATAAACAATATATTGCTTAATGTCTACATACCTCCTCTTCGACACTGACTGAGTCCTCATACATTCTCCTCAATGGAGTGATGAATACTCTCGCCGTGCATGACTCGATCCCCATAGCATGAAGCCATTTTTCGCATGAATATTTCAGGAGTGTACGATCGGGCGGGCGGATCTCCGAGAAGTGATTGTACCGTTTCTCGAAGAGTGGAAATGGGAATGAAGTCCAGAAGAATATTTGAAGGCATGGTTTGAATTCGAGAATCAACCTGATATCGAACTCATCTGAGAAATACAAAAACTGAGAAAAAATGGAATAAAGTGCTATATTGCGACCAACCAGGAGAAATATCGGCTCGAGTATCTGAAAAAGGAGATGTATTTCGAGAACCTTTTTGATGGGATATTTTGCTCGGCTGAGATGGGGTTGAAGAAACCTGAGAAAGCATATTATCAGTCTATCATAAATACTCTCGGAGTAGATCCGAGCGAAATCATCTACTATGATGATGCTCTCGAGAATATCGAATCGGCGAGAAGCCTCGGGATACGGGCAGTACACTATAGAAGTATCGATGATTTTTCTCACAACATCTAAATTATGATACTCTCTGAAACTGAAAAGCAAAACCTCGTACACCTTGAAGAATCTCTCTGGAAAGAGGATACACGCTTCGATACTGCATACATGGAGAATATCCTGCATCCAGAATTTTTCGAATTCGGTCGATCTGGTCGTATCTATGAGCGGGTTAATACTATCTATGTTCCACGGGAACCAATCAACGCGATTTTTCCGCTCAGAAATCTCCAGATTCATATAATCAGTGATGATGTTGTCCTGATAACTTATCTGAGCCATGTTCAGTATGAGTCGCTCGAGATGGGAAATCGGAGCTCTCTCTGGGTCAGAGTCGGAAGTGACTGGAAGCTCAGATTCCACCAAGGGACACCGACAATTCTCTCACCATAATTCTATGAATCCGATCGACCTCTACATCTCAGAAGCTCCTCTAGAACACCGAGAGCCTCTTGCAAAAATTCGTGATATACTCAAGAAGACGCTCATACCTCTCGGATATGAGGAGTGTGTCAGCTATAAGATGATCGGCTATGTTGTACCATTTTCTCTCTATCCATGTGGATACCACTGTGATACCGAGCTTCCCCTCCCCTTCGTAAACCTCGCAAGTCGAAAGTCGTGAATCAGCCTCTATCATATGGGAATCGGCGCAAATCCTGACCTCCTCCAGTGGTGGCAAGAAAAGTATACAAAATGCAATATCGGAAAGCTCGATATGGGAGTTGGCTGTATCCGATTCAAGAAACTCGATCAAATCCCATATGATCTCATCGATGAACTCATGCAGAAAATATCTCCAAAAGAGTGGATCGAGCTCTATGAAAAAATGTATAGAAATAACTAATCTCTATGAATCCTATCGACCTCTACATCGCTGATATCGAGGATCCTCTCGAACGTGCAGCGCTCGAAGATCTCCGAAAATCCCTCCACGAAATCATCCCTGGAGCAGTCGAGTGTATCTCCTATGGTATCCCGACACTGAAAGCGAGTGGCAAGTGAGTCGCAGGATTCGCAAGATATAAAAATCATCTCTCTTTCTTCCCCTTCTCGGGTTCTATATTCGAGCAGTTTCCTGAGGAGATGAAGGAATATGAACATACGAAATCATCGCTCCACTTCACTCCAGAGAGGCCAATACCGTGAGAATTTCTCGAAAAAATGATGAAAAAAAGACTCAATATAGTGACTCTTGCATTCCTCGAAAATCAGATATAATCATACTATGATTTCTGATGCCACAAGCATCAGTGAAAGTCATAAAATAGGGCATATATTGAATCCCTTTTGTACATACCTGCTCAGCCAATATATACATATTCGAGTGTCTATAGAAAATTTATATACTAACTTCTTTATACTATGAAAGCCTTTAGCACAATTTCCCTCTTTTTTGTATGGATTGTTTTTATACTCCCTCATACTGTGACTGCTGAGAACTCCAGTCGGTCAATACTCGATGAGATACCTCAACCTGACCTCTCCCGGAGCGAGTTAAAAAATTTGCCGGTATCTCCCAAAGCGAATCGGGTAGATCTAAAAAAACCCACTTTCTCCAATCCCACCAATATTACTCATCCGCTTTTCCCTGTCAATGATCTAAAGCAAGCCATCCTCCTCGGTCATGATGACGGAATACCATTACAGGTGAATTATAGCTTGCTTCCGGAAGATAAAAACAAAATCATCCTCTGGGATGGGAATAAAATAGAAACACGCACTGTTCAATATTCGGCGTATTATGACAGGCGCCTTATAGAGTATGCTTATGACTGGTATGCACAAGCAGACGATGGATCTGTATGGTACTTCGGTGAAAACGTATATAATCTGAGTAATGGAAGTATCACCGATACTCACGGAACATGGCTTGCCTGAAGAGATGGTCCTATAGCAATGATAATGCCAAATAATCCAAAAATTGGCAATGTCTATCGAGTCGAAAATATTCCATGAGTCGCATTCGAAGAAGTAGAAGTAAAATCTACAAATATTGCTGTAGATGGACCATACGGGACGGTAACGTGATGTATGATAGGTCGGCAACTTCATGACAATGCGAGTTATTCTGACAAAGTATTTTGTCCTGGTTATGGTGAATTTTTTACTGAGAAAACCCTCGATCTAGAAGCCTTAGCGCTTGCTGTACCCACAGACAAACTTTCTGAGCCACTCTCCCCAGAATTACTCACTATTCGATCAGGAGTAGAAAAAATCTACCCTGCCGTTTCAAATGATGACTGGAAAACTATACAAGATGAGATCAATCGCATAAAAACTGCATGGAACACTCATAAAAATAGTAAGCAAAAAATATCTTCTGGAATGGCGACACAGATGGATCGAGCTATACGAAACATTGAGGGGGATACACTCGAACCAGGGGCTCTTTCTCAGCATAAAATAGGAACACTCAATGGTGTTATAGATATCCATTTTGCGATTCTGGACCTCGAAATGCAATATCGTTCTTCTGAAGAAATCGATAGAGAACGGATAATTGTTTGGTCACAAAAAATCCTAATAGATGCTGTTGCCATGGAACAAGGATTTTTGCTAAGTGATATCAGATCACTCGGCCTTCTTCATGAACGCCTCAGATCAGTCCTCCCAACAGCCAAAGCCAATTCGCTCATCATACGAATTAACAGATTATATACGGCGACACGAAAGGAAGATTTCAAAACAGTTACTACCATCTCTAAACAGCTTTTGGACATCTTCAAAACACGATAAATCGTAATAGATGAAATTACTCTAATTTATAAACATACGAAATCATCACTCCATTTCACGCCATAAAAACCAATACCGAGAAATTTCCTCGAAAAAATGATGAAAAAACGTCTTGAATCACTATAATGTCTTAGAATTTGCGCCTTTTCTGTCATTTCTATCTTTTCTATCCCTCTTCTTATGGCTAAACTCTATGTCAATCTCCCCGTCGTCGATCTCCTGAAAGCAACAGCATTCTACGAAGCACTCGGATTCAAAAAAAATCCTGACTTCTCGAATGATGACGCATCTGCAATGATCTGGGATGATACGCTCTCCGTCATGCTCCTCACGCGTGATTTCTTCACCAGGTTCACTCCTCCGCATAAGACGATCGCAGACAGTCATACTACAACCGAAGTAATGAACGCTCTCGAGCTTGACTCGAAGGCAGAAGTCAATACTTTTTTCGACAAAGCGATCATCGCAGGAGGCAAGAAGACGATCGATACATACGACTACGGATTCATGTATGGTCGTGACTTCGAGGATCCAGATGGTCATATCTGGGAAGCGTTCTGGATGGATGTGAGCCAGATGCCGAAAGAGTAATCCAAAAATGACTAATGTTCAGTCAAAAATCTCATGAATAAACTCTCACAGCTTCCTCTATATCCTCTCGATGCATGTCTTCGATATCACTCCAGGGAGACTCTCTGGCAAGCATTCATGAATCCAGATATTCTCAAAAATTGGTGGTGACCAGATAGGCTCAGGAGTACGCTCAAGGTCTTCGAATTCCGTGCAGGTGGAATATGGAAGCTTAGGAAGCACTTTCCCCTGAATGGTGTGGTGATCTATACTAACTCCACCAATAAATCAACTCTTCGAACGACTCGAGAACGTACTTCTCAACAGTCTGATAAATCTATCTGAGATAAATTTCAGCTATAATGAGTAGTGTATCTTATCCGATATACAATTGTTTGATGAAATAGATCAGTGCAGAACATATCAGGGAAAATATGAGGTATCCCATCCAATATCCAGTGAAAAATGCCCCATTTCTATGATTACCTGATCCCT
Source organism: Candidatus Altimarinota bacterium (assembly GCA_043756665.1). Taxonomy (GTDB): domain Bacteria; phylum Patescibacteriota; class Gracilibacteria; order BD1-5; family UBA2023; genus STC-74. The sequence continues at coordinate 6,439 of JAYUQR010000087.1, forward strand.
GAGAGAAAGAAGAGTTTTTCTGTATATATCTATCGAAATATTGCCCATATTTTGTATTATATTGGGCATACGCTTCGAGGACTTGCCACTCTGGTTTTCCATGATTATTCCGTATTTGTGTGATCCAACCATACTCATCAAAATAGGCTTCCCAGAGGGTATAGCGTTTTAAGAAGTGAACAATAAGCACGCACGTCATCCAGAGAGGATGGATCAAGAAATGAATCGGCAAAAACACGAGTCACCACATCGAAATTCTATTCAATCAGAAGTTATACGATATCCGACCTTTTCCGGAGTCATTTTTATAGAGAGTAATAGGTTTCCCTGTATCGAGATTGATATATGTCTTGAGAAAGAAACGAGAAAAATCATCCATATTTGATTCTCGCTCAAAAATACCAGGCTGACCTACTGGAGAGTGACAGGAATGACATATGTATGCTTCGATGGGATTTTCTATAAAACAATGCTGACATATGTATTTTTTCATGATTCTGTGTGTGATAGAGTTATATAGTATGAGGAAGTTACGGAAGGTAAAGTGTATTTCAAAAATTGAGATCACTTGCAAAGGACGATGAATCTCATACAATCAATATATTCTCATTGTATCAACATGCTCACAACTCTAAAAGAGAAGCTCAGGAAAGTATACCTCACCATTCGTGTGAAACTCTACAAACAAGATGATAGCACTCCCATAACTGAGTGTTATCTCAGAAATCCACAATCAACTCATCTGGACCAGGAACAACTCTTCGGACTCTGCCTCTGACTCGTCATCGCAGAACCCCATTGAGCCTATTGGGATAGCCTAGACACTGGGAATACCTACTATGATGAGAAAATCATACTGTGGAAATGGTGGGAAATCCACGATACAAAAAGCGCAAAAGAAACAATCGAATGGCTGTTAGCGGGAGGTCATGCAGATCTGTTCAATAGACTTCTCGAAATGAATAGAGAACAAGGATGGGTTTATACTGAGGATCTCGATTTTTCTGACAGTGATTTCGATGATGATGTAGATGAGGAAGAGTTGAGGGTCTATTTTGAAAACTTATTCGAAGTCTTCGAACTCGAGAATGCTGGATATTTTTTCGATGACCTCGGAGAGAGATACGAAATATGAGCCGATGCTTGGGATCTCGGAAGGGCTATTTTCCTTTCGAGAGTATGCTATAGCCTTGGGTACCTTCGATCTGATGAGGCTTGGTGATATATAGAACAGATACAAATAATCGCTCGAGAACAGTTCACCAATTGGCGTGACTATGTCACCAGCTATCTCGTCGGCAGGGCTATGTGGTGAGGTGATAACGGCACATGGGAAAATGTATCCTCTCACGCGATACATGCACTGGATCGAAGTGAAAGTCCACTCAGAAAAATCAGCTGGAAAAACTGAGAACTTGAATAAAATCATGTTCATTTCCTTGCCAATCGGGAATACTCTCCGCATGGCGAATGATGTTCCCGAGATCATGGGAATAACCAATGAGAATGAAAACCGATCGAAAATCTCCGTCAGCACAGAGAGTCGTGAAGAAGCAATCAAAATATTTCGTGGACTCTCTGCTGGTGGGTAGGTCGAGATTCCTCTAGATGAGAACGCTTCTGACTCATGCTTCGCGATGTTTCGCGACAAGTATGATATCGAATGGATGCTGGAATACAGCCAAAAATAAAAATCGGTTTCTGTAATTCCTGTTCTCTCTCTCATTCCTGCGGCGAAGGTGAATTGGACGAGAGTCCAAGAGAGTGTCCCCTGGGGGAAGGCAGGAATCCAGTTTCCCCGTCATTGCGAAGAATGAAGCAATCCAGTCAACTCAAAAATATTCCATCATGCATAATACCAAAATTTTCAAGATGCCATTCGCGAGGGTCTACCCGCTCTATATCACGAAAGTGGAGCGCAAGTGACGAACAAAATCCGAAGTCGATACGGTCATCATGTGGCTCACAGGATATGATGAAGCGGGACTCCAGAAAGTGCTCGAAGAGGGGATCGACTTTGAGACCTTTTTCCGAGAAGCACCAAGTCTAAATCCAAATCGTAACCTCATAACTGGAACTATCTGCGGATATCGTATCGAAAAAATGGAAGACGGACTCATGAAGGAAATCCGCTATCTCGATAAGCTCGTGGATGAGATCGCGAAGTGAAAAGAGATAGAGATGATACTCCATACACCGTGAAAATAGGTGATTTTCCTTGCTTTTTCACGGTAAAATGATAATATAACGTGAAAATACTTCATTTTTTACCTATTTTCACGCCATGCCACTCACGACAGAACAAAAAACATACCTCGAACTCCTCCAGAAAGAGTATCAGAAAGAAAAAAGATGAAAAGAATCTCTCCTAGAGATGATCGACTCAGTCGAACTCTCAGAAAGCGTCTACAACTCGAATGCTATCGAGAACTCGACCCTCACACTCTCCGATACTGAGAAGATCCTCCGTGACATGAAGACATCGAAAAGTCTCCATATCAGAGAAGTCTACGAGGCTCGCAATCTCTCGAAAGTGATCGAGTACGTGAGGAGCAAATCCAAATATGAAGAACTCTCCCTCGATGTCATCCTCCTCATGCACCAAATGCTCCTCACAGGGATAAACGATGAATTTGCTGGCAGACTCCGAAAGCCCTGAGAATACGTCCGTGTCGGATCTCACATCGCACCTCCTCCAGAACAGGTCGAGAAGCTCCTCGAAACAGCACTCATAGATTACAAAGTCTCAGGGAATCTCTCCCCTCTCGAGAAGATCAGCCAGTTCCATCTTGCTTTCGAGCATACACATCCATTTTGCGATGGGAATGGTCGTATCGGTCGAGTGATCGTGAACTTCCAGCTCCTCTCGCTCGGTCTCCCGATGGTCATCATCAGATTCCGTGATCGCCCGACCTACTATGCGTCTTTCCGAGAATACGATGAGCGGAAAAATACGAAAACCTTCGATACTCTCCTCTATCTCTCACTCACTGAGTCACTCCATAAGCGTCTCGCATACCTCACAGGAAAGCGGATCATCACCCTCTCAGACTACGCGCGGGCAGTAGGAGAAAGTGGATCATCTCTCTCGAACAAGGCAAAACGCCAGACCATACGAGCATTTCGCGAAAAATGAGTGTGGAAAATCGGGGTATAATGGATAGAATCTATAGGCTCGCGAAGGGGATGGAAATGGAGAAGGTGTTGAGGAGATAAAAGTTCCCTGTTCCGTCATTGCGAGGCACGAAGCAATCCAGTTTATCAATAATGCACTTTAAACCTATGAAAAATTTCATATCAAAAATCAAAGAAAGATGGATTTGTATATCTATAATTCTAGGATTATTATTACTATGCTGATACCTATTCATAGGTCTTCAAAACTATAAATACCAAATCTTATACCGCTATAAAGCTGTTCCAAAAGTAGAGTTAATAAATACCTTGTTTGAATCAGGGGCTTGGATTAATTGAGAAGTAAGGGGTTTTGTAAAGTTTGAAGATATAACTAAACAACCAAAAGGTGCACAACAATATATTGAGCTTATTCCATTTGAAACAACCAATGAAAAATGAGAACAGTTATTTCTCTTGAGAAACATAATTGCGATGTCTAGCCTATCACCAAAACAAGTATCTATTGATAAAATATATAAAACTAATGAAACTATTAATGATTATATTTTAGAGGATAGTGAATGAAATCAATACATAATTGTCATGTCCAACAACATTGTTTCACATTTCTAGAGAA
>JAYUQR010000088.1:0-28643 GCA_043756665.1 Candidatus Altimarinota bacterium
CATATTGATTTCAGAAAGATTTTATCTACACTACTTGACAGTATAGTTACAATCGGACTGAAGTCACGGGGTTTTAGACCCAATGGGTGGAAATAAGTAATCTTAGAAGCTCCTTATTTGAGGAAAGAAATGTACAATATTCCTCTTTTTGTAAATAATTCCCGGCATACAACAATTCAATCCAGTATTCTGTCTCATTCGCTTCTTTGAGAGCAATATTCAGTTTTGATATAAAATCTGGTCGACTCTGTGCATATTCTGCTTCTCGGACAAGAGCTCATATAGCAGTTCCACTTCGAAGAAATTGCTTTGAGAGGATAAATTCTTTCTTTTCCAAAACAAGAAACTGTGAAAGTTTAACTACTTCTAAGGCAAAGATAAAAGTTTTATCTTTTAAGATATTTTCTTTCATAATCTCGAAATTGTTAATTGCTCATTGTTATTTGTAGATTAACCTACATCGCCCACCGTCGAAAGCTCGGACAATCCTGCTCGACATCGATATGCGCGAACCCCTTGTGTTGGATGGCAGCCTTGATAATCTCTTTCATTTCAGAGAAGTTTTTGGAATGAGCCTTTTTCGAGAAGGAACACCCAGCATGCTCTGCGAGTGCTATAGGATCAAGTGGTCGGATGAGATTCCCTTCTGGAGCCGTCTTGGTAACTGCACCGATCGGGGTCGTCGGACTCGATTGCCCCGTAGTGAGAGCATAGTTCTCATTATTGAATACGATATACGTGATATCGAGATCGCGACGACATGCATGGATGAAGTGCCCCATCCCTATCCCATAACCATCACCATCACCTCCGACGACGACGACCGTGAGCTCTGGATCAGCCATCTTCACTCATGTTGCGAATGGAACAGCTCGACCATGGAGCGTCTCAGCCGCATATCCATCGATATACTGAGATGACTTCCCAGAGCACCCTACTCAGGATACTACCACCCGTTTATGAGACGGGATACCGAGTTCTTTGAAGGCATTTTTGATCGCCATGATGATGAGGAAGTCTCCGCAACCGGGACACCATTGGATGTTTGTGAGTCAAGAGCGCATAATTATTGTTAGATAAATTGATAGATAGTGATAGGAACTGGTAGTTACCGGAAAAACTACTTATACTCTTTTTTCTTTCTTATAAAAAGACTAATCATATTCAGGAGATGTGTCACTTCAGATTGGACATCTTCACTTTCAGCATCAGAGAGAAATGAAAGTTCATGAGATATTATAACCTGTGCTTCGAGTTCTGCACAGGATCACTTGGCCATCTGAAGAAATCTAAGATTGTCAGCATTACTTCACCTACTACTTCACTCGGCAATATTACTCGCAATAGATATAGAAGCTCTTTTCATCTGATCTACGAGACTGTACATCTCTGTTTTTGGAAAACTTGCAGTATATCTATACACTTTCTTAATAACTTCTACCGATTTTTTCCAGATATCTAATTCCTGATAATACGACATAATACATAAGTAAATTAGCACTACTCACCTCTACCAATCTCTACCAATCCCTACCAACTTCTACCAATCCCTACCATTAACTATCTTTTTCTACCAATTTACCAAAATCCTCATAAAAGAATGGCATCAGATCATACTTTCTGATATGTTCAATCTTCAATCCTGGAACGAACCTCAGTCCGAATTCCTTCGTCACATAGTCCTCGAGCTGACCTGAATAGTTGGATTCTACAAAAACAAGTTTTTCAAGTCAAACTATCACCTCACGCAGGCGAGAATCGAGGGGCTTCAGACACGTGATGATGATCACTCCCCATTCAGGATTCTCTCGTACTCATGCCTCTGCCGTGTAGGACGTGAGGGAGAATGTGAGGATCATCTTCTTTGCTTCAGGATGGACGACTCGATACCCCATGATTCCCTCTTTCGCATAGAAATCCTGGAGTTTCCGAGCTCGTTTCTCGGTCATAGCCACCTTCATTTCCATCTCCTCGCTCGTCGCACCATATTCATCATGTTCATAGCTCGTCGCGATGAAGTCACCATTCGGAGTTCCGACACGGACATACGGAGAGACTCCATCATCCGTGAGTTCATATCGCTTGAATCCATCTTCTGGGGTATCGATGAGTTTTCCTCGGTCAACAGGTGCAGGTTTCAGTTCCGTGAAAGTAACCTTTCCTTCTGAGAATTGTTTATCCGTGAGGATGATGACAGTGGTCTGATATTTCTGAGCGATATTGAGTGCCTGTCCTCCCATGTAGTACGCCTCCTCCATCGTCGAAGGGATGAGGACCACATGATCTCCTCCACCAAATGTCGGAACGAGAGCATAGCTGATCTCTGATTGTTCATGATAGGTTGGTGTTCCTGTCGATGGTCCTGCACGTTGAGAGAGGATCGCGACGATCGGGAACTCGGCCTGTGCCGCGAATGAGAGTGCCTCGGTCATGAGTGCGAATCCTCCACCAGATGTTGCTACCATAGAGCGTTTCCCCGTGAATGACGCACCGAGTGCGATATTCATCACGGCGATCTCGTCTTCCGCCTGGAGGTAGTTCACTTTCTTCGAGTTCACGATCTCGGATAAGACTGTCGATGCAGGCGTCATCGGATAGGCCGCGAAGAACTCGAGTTCTGAAGCGATCGCACCATAGGCGAGGGCCTTGTTGCCATAGGTGATCTGGAGTGGCTGGGGAGCTCCTTTTGAAAGGAGCTGTCGCGATAGCGACTGAGGATTTTTTGTTTTCAGAAAATCTCCCACCTCGTTTCACTCGGCATCCTCTTTCAATAGAGGGCTTACGGAAACCTTCCCTATTTTTGCATACTCTCTCAAAATTCCAATATTTTTCGCAACCACTTCCTCACCTTTCTTCGCAAAAGCCCGAGTAACAGCAGGCTCGAAAATGGTCGTATCGAGACCGAGATAGCCTGCGAGGATCCCGAGGAGGTAGGTATTCTCATATTTGTCATCTATGAGGGGATCGATGACGACATAATCCGTTCTCAGATCAGGAAATTTCACCTCTACTTTCTCAATCCATTTCTGGTTCGCGATGAGGAGTCATCACTTCCTGAGGTTCTCGAGATTGGGAGTGATATTTTTTTCATTGAGCGAGATGAGGATATCGACCGCCCGAGTGATATAGGGAGCCTCACTACAGACATGGACATCATAATAGTTCAGTCCTCACTTGATGATCGACTGGTACTCTGAGTCGGTGATGATCTGTTGGCCGAGGGAAGCAAAAGCATTCGCGATGATATCCATGATGGAATGCATCCCGAGTCATGCGGGTCCAGCGATACGGATGGCGAAGTGTGTGTTCGTAGACATGAAAAATAACTCTAATGATGGACAGAGTATAGGTAAAAGAAGTGAAAAAGCAAAGCAGGTTTTCGATTGATTTTCTGAATTGTCTTTCTATAATTTATAGGCTCCTTGCTTCCAGGAGGAGCAGGGAGTTTTTACTCCTTAATCCTTTTCATTTTATGAAAAGATTCCGTTTCGAACTTCCATACTGGAAGCATCGTTTATTTGGTATAGTTTTCTATATCGAAAAGAAACGAGTCGTGAAGCCACCGCGCTAGACCGACAAAGAAAAATCCCCACTAGTAATGGGGATTTTTCAAAGGAGTTTTTACTCATGTCCGTTTCGAAGACATAAATAGTATATGCTAACTTTTATAAATTGCAAAATTTTTACATAAACATAAATCCGAAGAGAATATTGAGTATCGTGAAGCATACCATCTAGCCTCAGGGGGTATTATCCCGGAGATAATTCGCTCAAAAATGTGAGATCACGAGAGTGGCGACAGTAGACCAGAGGAGGTGAGATAGTGAGAGATTCATGTGGGGAGAGATTAGACGTCGAGGATACGGTTACGAGCAAGAAATATCAGTGAGATCAGAAAGAGGCAGAGAAAAATGATTCCCGAAGCAAAAAGTGCGAACTGGAGTGAATAGACATCACTCATCCATCCGATGACCGGTCCAAGGAGGGCGAATACCGCTCGCCACGAGAGTGCCTGGATCGAAAGAATTGTGGCTCGGATATGAGACGGTATTACTCGATTTACATAGTCATTCAGGACCACTATACCAAATGCTCGTGCAAAGTAAAAAAAGAATATGAGTCCAATTCCGAAAATCGAAGAAGTGAATGAAAGTCCAAAATAACCCAATACTGGGAGAGATGCGAGGAGGATAAGTGATTTTTTCCGCCCAAGAAATACCTCGATATCATGCGCAAAGAGAGAAAATACAACGATAGAAAGGTTCAAAATTGCCCAAACAATACCAAAATATACTAATGGAAGTGAAACATATGTGAAATAGGACTGTGAGATCCATGTCATCACGAGGGTCGATGCACCGAGTGTTCCCGTGAAGAGGATAATCCATGGGATCTCATGATGAGTGAATGAATACTTTACGATTTTTATCATTCATCTGATTGCACCGTCTCGATTATCATGCTTTTGCCTCTCAGGTTCTCTCAGGGAGAAAACAAGAAGAAGTGAGAGGATAAGCAGAAGTAGTTGGACATAGAATGGAAATCTGAGACTGATAACAGCGAGGAATCCTCCGAGGAGGCTCGCGAGCGCTTCAGAGGCTCATCCGATCGCCTGCATCCTGCCAGAAATCTTCTGGTGTTCATCGACCTTTCCTGATTGTACAAGTGTATCATAGAGCATAGCACTATTGGTTCCCGAGAGGAAGCTCGATCCGAGTCCGAGTATGAGCTCTGCGATGAGAAACCCCCAGAATCCTCATGCCAGAGAGTAGACACTCATTCAGAGGATCCCGAAACAGGTTCCGAGTATCATCGTCTTTTTGCGTCCAAAGACGTCAGAAAAATATCCAGTCGGGATCTCGAATAGTACAAGAGAAAGGGAAAAAGCAGACTGGATCACGAAAATATCCTGCATCGAGAGTCCATTTTCCTGATAAAAAATCGTGATAATCGGCATAATCACGAGAAAATACCCGACTGCTCGGTGGAGATAGAGTTTCCAGATGTTTGAGGTGATTTGATCGACGGACATGCAGTGAGTATATCGATGAACGATTTTTGACAAAAAAGTTTCAGGAAATTGATAAGAATACTATTTTAATTTGAATAACCTATTTTCTGTCATCCTGAGTGAAACGAAGGATCTGCTCTGATTATTTTTCCAGCAGATGCTTCGTACCTCAGCATGACAGGAATAGAATAGGTACCGATAAGGTTGTTATGCTATATAAATCCGTAAATAGTTATCTCCGCCGGACTAAATATGTCATAGTTACGTATTGAAGTTCCAGTGTGCGAAAAAGCAAACTTTATAGTCGATCTATCTTTTTATGCTCGTTAATATAACTATATTCCGAAAATAACAAAAAGCTTCTTTATTTGACGTGGGAAATAATAAATGATACTATAAAACTCATGATTTCAAGCTCAAAAAAAACTGCAATAATACTGTCCTGATGAGGAATGCGTTGTTCATATACTTGAGGATTTTTGTGTTGACTTGCTGAGAGATTCCCCTCGAAAAAACCTGATATCATAATTGCTACATCAGGATGAGCTGGATGTGCAACGTATTATCTCACTGATCAGTATGATGAAATCTATAATATTTGGACCAATCAACTTGCAAATACAGGTTTTATAAATCCATACAAGATTTATAGGGTTATGAGTATTGATTTTGTCATAAACACAGTTCTTCGAAAAAATAAACCCCTTTTTATAGATAGGTTCCTCCAGACAAAGACCAATTGGTACATAACCGCGAGTGAAATTCCGCGGAATATTCCTGCATATTTTTCAAGAGAGGATATTGTATCATGAGAGGATATTTTCGATATTATGGAAGCGTCCATGTCAGTACCAGTACTTTATGGATGAGTAAAGTCATTCTATGGGAAAAAGTATATTGATGGCTGAGTAGCGGCACCATTTTCTGCAACCGTAGAGAAAGCCATTGCACTCTGAGCCACAGATATTATCGCGGTCGATACCTCGAGAAGACAAAACCAGGATATCTTATCTCTTCATAGAGAGTGAGTATCGATTTACCTTATCAGAAATACTGACATACCTGCCAGATTACTGACACATAATTCAAAAGTATTAGAAGAGACATTTATGATGGGATATAATGATGCTCTGGAGAATTATTCTTTGGAGGATTTTTTTGATTAAGCTATCTCATATCGGAGAGTATCCACATCCCCAGCCCCGAGGAGGAGGATAAGGGAAGAGTCTGGATTTTTCTCGTCATATTCTCGAACCAGCTTCGCAGTATTTTCGAGTCAATCTCCATTTTTGACTGAGAAAACCCCCCTCCTCCCCTTATCAGGGGGGCTCGATATCTTCATTGTTCATTGTTCACTGCTCATTGTTCATACTATTGCGGCGATGAGTCGCTCTGTCGTCATCCATTCGACATCTTCCTGCTTATCCCGAGAGAAATAAATATTCGGAATGATGAGTTCCGAGGCATCAGAAAAACTTGTTGCAAATTCATGTAAGAGCTCACGTGTTCGAGAATACTGATGGGGCTGGAAGACGACAAAGAGTTTTTTCTCTGGATATTTCTCGCGGATAGCACGGAGAGTCGGACGGATCTCATTCGGATGGTGACCATAGTCCGACATGACAATATTTCAGTTTTTCATTGTGCCGACAATCTCCGATCTCCGCCAAGAACCTGTATAGGATTCGAGCTTCGGAACTATGATATCATCCTGCATCCCGAGGAGACGTCCAACCGTATAGGCAAGGTGCGCATCATGGAGAAGATGTTCGCCTGGCACCTGGAGGTGCATTTCTGGGATCAGTATAGTTTTCTCGACATAATACACTTTCTTTCGACCATTGTCATCCTCCTCGACTCGAGGATAGTAGGTGATAGTAGATTGGGGATTGAGCCCCCCTGTCAAGGGGGGTAGGGGGGTTTTTGTACTTATGGTTTTAGAAACTAAACCCCCCTTTCCGCCGTGGCGGACATCCCCCCTTGACAGGGGGGTAATACCCACGATTATCCTCTTCTCCACTGGAATATCGAGCTTCTGAGAGTTCACATCATCGGCAGATATGATCACGAATCCACTCGTCTGATGGACGATCGACTGAAAAGCACTGATATAGTCCTCGAGATCTCGGTAATAGTCGAGATGATCGAGATCAATATTCGTGATAACCGTAATATATGGCTTATAATTCAGAAATGATCGCTTGTATTCACAAGCCTCGATCACGAAGTTCTCGGATTCTTCGAAGTGAAAATTCGAATTTCTGAGTTGTGGAACCTGCGTCCCGACGAGGACCGATGCACCTGGTGCTTCACTGATTACTGCTCACTGATTACTGCTCACTGTATTTTGCGCAAGCAAAATACCAGTCATCGCGGTCGTCGTCGACTTTCCATGAGAACCCGTGATCGCAATTCCCTGTTTCGCATTGAAAACCTCACCGAGAGCCACTGGATACGAAATATGACGAATACTCAGATCTCTCGCTTTCGCAAGTTCAGGATTCGAATAGATCTGCTCCTCTGGAGTGAGATCAGGCTTTGTGATAATCGCCTCAGAGTAGATAACGAGGTCTGTGTTTTCAGGAAGATTATTTCCATCGTGTCCGATAGAGATCTGGAATCACTCAATTCGAAGTCTCTCGAGAAATGGAGAATCCGATCCATCCGAACCTGAGACAGAGAATCCGAGATGATGATAGTATCGAGCGAGCGCCGAGACGCCAATGCCTCCGATACCGATGACGTGGAGGTGTTTTTGGATCATAGTTTCTAACGGCGAATGATTCTTATGGATTCTAACATTCTGTATTTTTGCTCGTTCTCTTCGATATATTCGATCCATATCATTCTCCTACCGTGAAATATAGTGGTACTTTTGAGTCAGGTTCACCCTACATATTGATATGGTATAATCTCTTGTGTCATCCGTATATCGATAGCAATGCGGAGACTATCCCGTAAATCTCGAGCTGTCCGTATACAATTCTCTCGAATTATATTTTCACTCCAGATACCTGTATCTATGTACATATCGAGAAAATATCCCTGATAGAGCTCGATATACTCATGGATGCCTTCAGTTGCCTGAGATGAGAGAATGACATTCCATTTCATTTTTTACGGTGATACGAGATTATTTTCTCTCTTCATGTGATTATCTGCAAAAGCCTCAATCCGCGCATTGCTCTGGATTTCAAGCTCATCCCATGTAACGTACGTTTTTCATCAAACGAGAATAGTCATAAACATATTTTAAGATAATCTCATTCTATAGAAAAAAAGGGAAAGTGCAAAAAAACTCATTCCGAAATTTGACAAGTAGGCGTGAATATACAAGTGTTAGAATAAATTTACTTTTTTTTGAGTATATTCATTTCTGAATAAATTTCTACTTCAGATATTATCAGTATAGAATTACTTGACTTATAAAAATACATATTATAATGTATTTATCTTTATAAATCCAATACTATGCCTCAACTTGGACAATGGTATCAAGAACTCTTGACACCAGAACAATTAGCTTCTTATGAAGAAGCTAAAAATAGGAGGAACCAAGAGCTTGAGTTACAAAGAATGAGAACTCAAGAAAAAGTGGCAGAGCTAGTCAAAAAGTGACCACTTATTGTTGCCGTAGAAGATATGTTGCAAGGTATACAAATAGCAGAACCAAACTTACTACCTAGGTTGAGAGAGCAAATGACTAGCAATCTCCAGAATATAGTATCGCCTCATATCTCAGCTCTAGAAGATTGGGTTAAAAAAGGGGCAGATATAAATTTTTCACTACCTATTGCATGAATAACAACAAAATGAATGATAGGAATAAGAGTCAATAGTGGTATTTCAATAGAAGCAAATGGTGCAAACTGAGCATGTTTTGACTATTTCCTGCAAAATTCAGCCAGTAGACAAGAACTCCAACACATACTATTTTTAGCTTCACTCAAAGTTATGTATAGTGCAAGGTATAGATAAAAATAATATTAAGTGTTTTCTAACCCTATTTTTGATAGGGCTTTTATTGAAAATTTAATACTCCCTCTACAAAATTTTCTGCTTTTTTTCCTTGTTGTGCGAGAAGAAAATGGAGTCAATACTTCTTCAGGACGAGACCATGGTTCATGAAATTCGCCCCGAGACAGGTCCAGAGTCGGTAGACTTTTTTCGGATCGAGCGTATGCCAGAAGTTCGAGTAGAGATCCTGTCGGCCATCGAGGAAGTCGAGGATATCATCGAGCCAGTAGTCTTCGTCGAGTTTCATATCCTCAATATATTCGACCTCTCTGAATCCAGATCCCGTGAGAGAATATTCGAGGATAATCCATTGTTCTTGTCATTTCGAAAAATGTGAGATAGGCAGTATGCCCCTTGTGGGTGAATCTTTCTCTGTATCTCGACTATTCTGGGCAAGATCTCTCGTTGTCGTCACAGAAACAGACGACTCTGTCGAGATGACAGGAACCTGGATCGCCACACTTCACTTTGTTTCGTTCGCGATGATAGAAGCCAGGAATCCAATCCGATAGCATCCATCATTATTTTTGATCAGTGCAGAGCGAAGTGAAGCTACTGGACTCGCTGACCAATACGGGAGAAATCGGTGATTGAGCACCTCGAGGATTCTCTCTTTCTCTTGGATTCTGTTTCCCTCAGAAGATGATACTGATGAGGTACGTGGAAAAAGTGGTCATCAGGCATAGACTCTCTCTCATTTTTGTCATTCCTGCGTATGCAGGAATCTGGGGTCTTCATTAATTAGTCAGGATAGATTCCGGGACAAATCCGGAACGACTGAAATATCATATTTTACTAACTCTCCGATAGGACACTCCTTTCTCCCTGCTTCAATATTCCCATTTTCGACTCGGTACTGCCTCCCAGGGAGGAGTGCCTTTTGTGGGAATTCATATCCACACTCATGAGCGATATCAGACTCCATCGATGCGATCTCGTTGAGAGGGAATATCTGGAGTTCTGCGAGTTCACTCGAGAGGACACTCGGGTATCTGATCCCCTGCCCGATATACCCTCGGACAAAGTTCGGGATCTCGTAGATATTCGGGAAATTCTCATATTCTTCATACTCCCATTTCTGATAGGAGAAATACATCTCCTCCTTTCGTCCAGCGATATATTCATCTCGAAATGCTTTTCGCCTCTTTAGTGCGAGATCGATATAGGGGATCTGTCCACTGAGCTCATTTCGACTCGCGAGATAGCATATCGTTTCATAGGGCTTTTTCGAGAGTATGGAAAAGAGTCTCTTCTGTGCTTCGAGGTGATCCTCTTCAGGAAGAGTATCGATCTCAGCGAAAAGGAGTTCGCGAGTATTCGAGATCGAGAGCATCATGACATCATCTTCGTTCGTGATCTCGGACTGAGGGAACATATGTCCAGTGATCTCTATTCCCTTGAGAGAGTATGGGATCTCTGGAGCGAGAACGACGATATCGATCTCTCAGAGATACTCTCGAAAAAGTGGAGCGAGGTATGCGAGAGTAAAGGGGATCATGAGGATCGGTGATCCATGTTTATAGATCTCCGTCAGTGTGTAGGGATCGAGATGATCCGTATGGGAGTGGGAGATATATATCGCATCGATCGTCGCGATCTTCTCAGGATCGAGCTCGACCCGAACACTCCGTTCCATGAGATCCCCGACGGCATATCCCGAGAGCCAACTATCGACAAGAATTCGGACATTTTCTCACTGAGTATTCGCTATATCGACGAGGAATTCTGTATGTCCGAGAGGAGTGATGATCATAGAGGCAGTAACAAAATAAAACCCCAATTTTATTGGGGATTGGTCGATTGGATTCATATTCCCGGCGGAAGTGCCTCCTGAAGACTCTTGATGAGCTCTGCCTTTTGCCCAGCAATCATCCCACTCGCTGTCGAGAGGATAATCGGCTTAATCACCTCAGTTACTCTCGTCATGATATCCTGAGGATTGGTCACGACGACATAGATGATCGCTGCGATGATAAGCCACTTCATGATACGCAACCACATAACCGATTTCCGTCTGGATTCATTATCGAGAAGGATTTGGTAGATCTGTTCGAGCTTTTGCTCATTGGTCATGCGAGGATCAGACATAGGAGAAATGAGAGAATATTATTCACCTGAAATGGTACTCGTCGGATCAACTGGAACACTGGTCTCGAGCAGTACAACCACTCATGTCCCCACAATAGAGAGGATAAGTGCAATGACCACAGTTGTCGTTAAGATTTTTCGCATGCGTTTGTGATTAAAAATGTGAAAATATTATCGTATATTTGCTGTTGGTTCGCTCATCATCCCTGAGTCCTCAGTGAGCCCAGTATCCGTCGGAAGTGGCTCTTCGATAAATGACTCTGCTGGAGCGAGTGCATCGAGCGCTTCGACGAATTCTTTGAGTGGTTTTGTCGGTGATGGTACCTCTATTTTTCCAGAAAAGTTCGAGCGTTTCGCGATGATATCTGCATCGAAGTGAGCCTTCGGAGAAGCAATTGCCCCCGAGCCTGATTCTGTTCCTGGGATCGCTGTGTCGAGTGAGAGTGAGAATCGCTCTGGTGTGACCCTGAGTCCGACATCGACAGTTATCGTTTCGGATACTCCCGACTTTATGATAAATGGTCCATGGAGCATATCCCCATCATCTCGCTCGAGATCCATAGAAACACTCGTTCCGATCATCGCACCCTGGATATGGAGTCCTGCGAGTGATTTTTTCAAGACCTTTCCTGTCCATGAGAGATTCCCGACTCAAAAATTCATATCTCCATCGAAGCTCCCATCCTTCGCATTTCTCTGATTCATCGTCAGTGTTACTCATTGTACCGGTGAAGTGAGCGTAAGTTGCATCGTACGGAACTCTTTACCCTCATATTTCAGGGTCGATATGAGCTTCAGAATCTCAGAATTCTCTTGCCTTACTGTGAAACTGATATTTTTTTCTCACTCTCGAGAATTGTCCACACGGAAAGCGAGTTCATTTTTCCCTGTAGCGATGAGAAATGCTCATCCCTCCTTACTCTGGAGGAGATTCAGATGGATAGCATCACCCTGGGGAGGAGTGAGCATGAGATCAAGCGCGAGATATTTCGGATTCTTCGGATCATATGAGATGGTACCACTGTTTTGGAATGAAGAGAGTTCTTTTGAGAGAGCTGCTCGAGAATCAGCAGAGAGTCCGCTTCCCGTCACACGTTCAGAAAGAGCATCTACGAGTGAGATGATGCCTGTGGTATTGAGTATCACAGCGTATGTCTGATATGTTCCTGACATACCGAGGTCCTTCGTGGACTGGAAGAGTGGATACTTCACGAGATATCCCTGGATATCCTTCAGCGTGAGGTTCGAGAGGCCTTCTGAGATCTTGTATATCTGAGCATCTTGTTCGTTCGATGATCCCGACATGGAGTCCTGGACATCTTTTCTCGTGAGAGAGAGCCATGTATTCTCATACTTCTGGAATACTCATACCATACTCGGGCTGAGCATATTGTACTGCTTCAGTCACTTCATGAGAAAATATGCATCTCCTGCATGTGTAGTAATCCCGAGTGTATCGAACGATACTGATCCCGATGCGATAAATGCCTCATATCCGAGGAGGAGATTTTTTGCAGTGAATTCGATATTTCTCCCATCGACCTTCGTCGAATAGTCAGTAGAGAGGACTCCACTCATATAGCCTGGAACAGCGGCTGAGAATCGCATCAGTCCATCGACAGCATATCCCTTCCCCATACCGAGCTCTTCACCGATCTCTCGTATCGACTCTACCTGAGACTCGATATGTGACGTATACATTCATGTGAAGTCACTTGGAGTAGATCCTCAGAAGGAACACCCCGCGAGGAGTGGGAGGAGAGCAAGAGCGAAATATTTTTTGGACATAAGAAATATGAAAGGAAATAATCCTTAGTAGTATAGGAAATACACTGCAGAGATCAAGGGGAAAAATAAATTCTAAATCGATCACATATTATAGTATCTCCCCGATCATTTGATGAGCAATGCGTCGATACTTTCGAGATCCGAGAGTGAAAACGCATCAATCGATCGAGAAGAGTTTCATCCATACGATGACTCCAATTCTGCGGAAAGAAGGAATCGGGAAGCACCATTGGAATCGGTATAGACTCGGTATGCATAGGTCATTCCTTCACTTCCATCACACGGATAGGTATTCGATGGCTGTGGATCTATTGGAGGAATGGTTCGGAAGTATCCCTTTTCAGCGAGAAGGAGTCCAGGTATACATGAGCCAATAGGTTCAGGATAGGACTCAGTATCAGCATAATAGGCTCGGAGAATAGTCGCATACTCTGCAATATGGGCCGTACGGGATGCATCCCGTGAACGCTCGAGATAGCTGGTCATACTCGGAAAAATAGCAGCTGAGAGTATACCTACTCCTGCCATGAGATAGAGGATCGATCCTTCGATAAAGAGAAAACCTTTGTTATTTCGCATGGGGAAAAATTAATCATTAAGGTATTGATCGGGTAAATCGTTTGATAATTTATTTGAAACGTCAGATATGAGTATACCGGAGAATACCTCGACAAGCGATGAAGGATTGTCTGGAAATGTCACTCGAGCATCATCTGACCACCGGATATCCGTCATACTCTCGAATCAGAGATAGAGCGGTTTCATGGTAGTAGGATCCATCGTATCGATGCGGAGATTGAGTATCTTTGGTCGGCGTTCGAGCATGAGTGTTCCTGTGAGGACCTCTTCTCCCTGAGCTGTGATGCGAAATGGTCCACGGACTCATGGTCCCTCCTCGATGAGATCAGTCGATACCGTCATGATCGGAGAATTCACACGGAAATGAAAGTCTCGGAGAACTCATTTTTGAGTCTGTCCATTCCAGGTCATATTCCCTACGGGAAACGTCATATTTCCCTTCCATGTGCCATCGGTGTCTCGGATATGACTAAAACTTGCTGACATACCGAGTGCTGTTCCAGTGATACGGATATCATCCCCTCTCGCATGACCCTGTATGAGTATTTCTCCGGCAGGGATCATGAGTGAACCCGTGAATACATGATCATCATCGATATCGAGTCTGCCTGTTATGATATTCTCGCCAGATCGTACGATCATCGAGAGATCCGAGACGAGAGTATCTCAGTCCAGAGTACCAGAAAAACTGATCGATACAGGATCGTTACCCGATTCATAACTCAGAGTAGTGAGTGCAAATTCTCGTCCCTGAGAAGAGAAATCTAGATCCAGTTTCATCTCGTTTTGTTCTTGTATCGAAAAGGCGAATGATTTCTCTCAACCCAAAAACTCCCCTGAAAAACTCATCGAGAAGAGAGGAGATCCTTTCTCTTCTATCGTGAGGGCATACGTGATGATATCATCGGGAGTTTTTTCATAGAGAGAACGGAGTCATCCATCCTCATTCCAAAAATGGAACAACTTTTTGTCATGGGTAGAATCTATGAGTACCTGCACGATCTCAGTTCCATCGGTGAAAATCCCAGAAAAACTATGAATCCCTGGATCATCCTGATGGAGTGAGAATATTCCCGTCCCGCTCACCTCTCACATGAATGATGCGAGTGATTCCTTTTGTTTTTCAGAAAGTCCTCCTGTTCATCCATATCTATCGACGAATGCGAGTACTCAATCCACTGCCCTCTCAGGATCAAATCTCACTGGATAATTCACCCTATCACCACTGAGTGTTCCAGTGACTGAGAGTGGGAAAAATGGTGGATGTTTCGCGAGAATCTCTTCAACTGACGAGAGTCCGTTCGTCATCATGTCTCTCAAAAAACTCATATACATCTGGAAAAAGAGAGAAGGGTTGGTATCAGTCCCTTGCATCATCAGAGACATGATCTCAAACTGATCATAATAATACCATTTTCCGAGATATGGAGTAATATCTCCGATTTCTTCGAGGAGAGATTTCGTGAGAGAACCACCGATCTCGAAGTTATCGAGCCTCATGAAAAATTCTGATGGTTGGCGTACGATAAATGAGCCACGTATGTCGTCGAGACTGAGTGTGTCTCTAGGGGTATTGATCCCTCCAGTGATCGAAATATCCGCCGAGAGGTGCTTCCATCATTCACGAGTGGCGTCTGCCGTGATCGTGATATCGCCTGATCCAGTCGTTTCCTCACCGTAGTAGAGCCTGAGTGATGAAGTGTCATGTCCAGAAGGATAGAGCGGAGCATAGAGCGTATTGATTTTCTCAATTATATCTCATGATATTAATCCTGAAAATTGAGTAGACATAACCTGAGCATAGTCACTCTCAAATGTCCGCTCATCGACGGGAACAGAGGACCAGGGAAAAGTACATGATGCGAGTACTGGAAGCGTCAATATAAGAAAATATCGAAGTATCATAAGTGAAATAATAATTCACACTATAGTATGCAATACTTCTCGAGAATCAACTCATATTTTTCCTAAGGAATCATTGCTCTCTGGAAAGGATACTTCTAGAGTCCGAAAAATCGAAAATGGTTGCATTTTCCAGTTTTTCGATATGCTGGATTGAGTTTTAGAATGCTTGAGTGTTTGAATCCTTGATAGTTTATATACTTTCGTTAATAATAGATCTCCTAAACCTCTAACATTCCAACCCTCTAACATTCTAAAACTCTAACATTCTAACAATCTCCCCTATGGCTAATATCGATCACGCACCGAGTAAATATATGCTCAATCTCCTTCATGTTCTCCCGGCTTTCGCAGATGTGGATAAGCTCCGCATCAACACCCTCATCGAGATCAATGCTAATTCTATCAATAAATATGAGCTCATCACTGAAACAGGCACACTCAAGCTCGATCGTGTCGGATACTCTTCCCTTGCCTATCCATTCGCCTATGGAGCCATCCCATGTACATGGGATCATGATAATGACGCACTCGATGTCGTCATCGCGAATGTGACCGAGTGACTCGTCCCTGGCTCTCTCGCAGAAGTCCGTGTTATCGGGATTATCAAGTTCGATGATGGTGGCGAAGTCGATGATAAGGTGATCGGCGTCCTCGCAGATGATAAACGTATGGATCATATCACCTCCTATGAGCAACTCGGACCTCACTGGCAGAAAGAAGCGGCTCACTATCTCGAACACTACAAGGATCTGAAAAAACCTGGTACTTGCAAGGTAAATGGATTCTTCGATGCGACGGAAGCGGTGAAGATCATCCGTGAATGTGAGGAACGGTATGTAAAGGAATATCTTCCGAAGTTCTCAGTATAAAGAAAATCCCCTATCTCCTACTTTGATAGGAGATTTTTCTTCATCTCCCTAATATGATTTCTCATTACTTTTGAGACTGGAGTATGATCTATACTAATTTCTTTACAATATTGTTCAAAAAAACTTAATAGATCGTCTAGATTTTCTACAAGAGATTTTTTTGTACTTTTTTCTTGAAATTCGATAAATATCTGGATACCTCTTTTAGTGGCAATTTCTATATTCGACATAATTTCTCCCCAGTTGAATTCATTTGGATTAAAGTTGTTACTAGTAGTAGTAATTTCATGTAGTAATACCGTAAAAAATGGCATGAGAACCGATTTTTTTATAAATCCCAATGGTCATTCAGCTTGATTTCATTTTATCGGTCATAGAGCATTCTTAAGGTCTCTCACAAAACGATGAGCCTGTAATCTACTGATTACTGCTGGCTCATGAAGCTCAGTGTCATCAATCAAAAGAGCTATTTGAGTATTACTACTGTCGATGGCTCTAAAATCAAGTAGTGTAATTAACTCTCCGTACTCACTAACTTCCTCTAAAAGTTCACAAGCATCTTTTGGGGTAAGATCTGGATTTTGTAGGAGATAAATTGCATGGAGTAAGTCTTTGGTTGGTTGAGGAATTGGTTTATTTTGTTTTAACAATTCCCTTACTGATGCTAATAGAATTCATTTGTTCCTTTCTGTGAGAATCTCCTCTATAGTTAACTGTTTTCTTTGAATTATTTCCTCTATAAATACCTTACCTGAATCAATCTGGGTTGGCATTGCTTGTCAGATTTCCACAAGAGCACTCATTGCTTGATTAAAATTCTCTGCCATATGTTAAATTCATAAAATAAAATACTGTCGTAGCCTAACATAACCAAAGAAATTAATCAAATATTCGATAACCTACTTTGCTCTTTTTCTTTTTTTCACTACACTTCCCTCATGTCCAAAATCATCAAACTCGTGAGAAAGCACGATCCAAATACTCCCATCGTATCGAGATCAGAAAAAATCAGTTCCAGTTCGAATCCTCAAGCCTCCCAAGATTCCAACAATTCAACATTCCAAGATTCCAACCTTCTACCATTTCACTTCCTCCTCACTTGCCAGTCAGGTCTCGAGTCTCTCGTGAAGCGAGAATGTGAGAAGATCGGAGTGAGTGATATCCGTGCGCTCGATCGACTCGTGCAGTGTCGTGGAACTCTGCAGAATATGTATGAGCTCCTCATCTCCTCTCGTTTCGCGAACCGAGTCTATCTCTCTCTTGCAGAAGAGACGATCATCGACTTCGACGCCCTCCATACCGTCCTCAGGAATATCGAGTGGGGAAAGTATCTGAGTGGAAAGGAACAGATCGTCATAGAGGCATCATCGACTCGATCGACACTCTCGAGTATCCCGACCATCCAGAGCGTCGGGCAAAATGCTATATTCTCGACCATCACAACCCCAAACTATACCAATAATACAGAGGTTCACATACTTATCCTCATCATCGACGATATAGCCCATGTCCTCCTCGATGTGACGGGTGATCCACTCCATAAGCGTGGATATCGCCGTGATGCAGGAGAAGCACCCCTGAAAGAGAATCTCGCCGCAGCCCTCGTCGCATTCGCCAACTGGAAGTACCGCACTCCCCTTCTCGATCCATTCTGTGGTTCAGGTACGATCGCGATCGAGGCGGCGATGATGGCGCGAAATATTGCACCAGGACTTTTTCGGTCATTTCGTATAGAAGAACTCCCATTCCATGATGCGGAACTCCTTGAGCAAGTGCGGGAACAAGCAGAGAAAAAAATCTACCCCTCAGGAAGCTATACAATCCACGCCCGAGATATTGATCCTGCTATGATCTCCGTCGCGAGAGAGAATGCTCGACGTGCCTGAGTCGAGTGAGATATCACCTTCTCGGTGGGAAACTTCCTCGATATGCCTCAATTTCGTCATTCCGCACTTGATGCGGAATCTCTTGAGACACTAAATCCTACTCAGCATGATGAAGAAGGGAAATCTAAAACTGTTCTCCCTGGACAACCCACTCCCCCACCAACCATCATCACCAATCCTCCATACGGCAATCGTCTCCAGAGTGACGATCTCGATGCGATCTACCAGAAGCTCATACGAGAAGTGACTGAGCATGGATGAGGATTCATCACGAACTATCCTGTCGATGTCCGATTCTGACTCGCGAATAGAAAACTCCTCAACGGAGGTGAGGAGTGTCGTTTTTGGTATAAGAAGTAGTGATTAGAATGGAATATCTGCAGAAGTACCACCTGTTCATGCGTTTCAATTTTGTTGCAAAAGCGAGGCTGCTCTCTGTGCAACAAAGTCTACTGTTCATGCGGGTGATATACCTTGATCACTAACCGAAGGCCCGACATTTCATAACTCCGGAGGAATTTCTTTGGTGAGGAGGGGTTTTAATACCGATGCAAAACTTTTACCTCACGCCATTTTCATTTTCATTAGAATCTAATAGGATCTATTGTATAGACTCTCCGGAAATTTCAACTTTATTTTTTGCGGATGAGGGCATATCCACTCACGGAGTCACCTCTTACTTGGGAAGTAGTTCCAGAATATGCAGGATTCGGGAGATTTATGGACTCGAGAAATATTCGGATATCATAGGTCTTCCCTGTATAGGTATACTGGAGAGAATCTGGACCGATATTTCTATACTCAACCAATTGAGAATTATCACTCGTGCTCTTTTGACCAAGCGTATTCTGGAAATCACGGAGAGAGAAAGTCTCTACACCTGTATTATCGACTCTGAGGATTCATAGAGCATTTTTCGGTGATATGGAGAGATAAGTATTCTCTGTAGGAGATCCGGCCAATGGACTCGAGATGCGAATAAGCTCTGTATATCCAGAGAGCCTCATGGGATAGTGAGATCAGAGATTTTGATCTAGAGAAAAATAGAGGAATTCCGGAGTATATGAACCACCATATGTATATCTTACTCTCACCTTGATCACTTCATAGATGTGGTTCTGGATTTCCCAACGCGAGAGTTCCTGTGAGTATTCATCTCGATAACACCCTCATTTTTCACCTGACGGCTCGATACATTTCTGGTATTTCGCTTCCGATATTGTCCATCTGGATTGTTTTTTTGTGATTGCTGTCTCGATTTCTTTCGCGAAGAGAGTCTTGATCTGATCACAATTATCGAAACCACAGACGTACTCTATCCCACGAGCTATCTCATTCGACAGAGTTGGGTCGATCGATTCATAGCTCTGGAGTGGGATGATCTCACTTCCTGAGAGGATCCCAGCTGTTTCGAGATTCTCGATGAGTCGGTCATACTGACGAGATACGGGGAGCTGGTAGACAGACCAGGGACCGATCGAGATCACGAGAGTTATGAGTGCGAGTGACACAGGGAGGTAGACGAGTCGCGTAGATTTCGCGAGGCTATAGTAGACTGATATACCGAGGAGCCAGAAACCAAATACAACGACAAAGTATCGATTCATCGTGAGATCATACTGAGCGATACGCAGATAGATCGCATAGAAAAGCATGAAAACCTGTGGGATCACAGCAAATGGGAAGTATCGTCGTACTCTCTGGATCAATCCATCAGGAGTGCCTATAGGATGAGAAAAAATATAGAGAATATATCCGAATACAGAGAACCCGATCACCAGCCATGATACTTCTGACTGAGGCCAGTTATAAAAATCCGTGAGGACCTTCACCGTATAGGCATAGAGGATGAGAAAGTATACTGCGATGAATGGTATCCCCACAAATTTCACGAGAAATATGAAAAATACATTCTCAGTTCCCTGCTCCTTCCCGATATGTGAGCTGAGCGGTATACGTGCAAGAGCAAAAAACGGAGCAATGAAGGTAAATGCGATAGAGGCAAGATACCCATATGCAACCTCATCTATGGGAAAGAGTAATATATCGATACTCCAGAGTGCGATCGATCCGAGTGCCATGATGGCTCCGCCAACCATACTCGACGTGAGGAGGATCATCGCTATATGGTAAAAATATCTCACATAACTATCCTCACTATACCGAGGGTCATGGAGTCGCATACTATATGGTGCAAAAAAGAGAAATGCAGAAAATCCGAAAAACGTCATAAATATCAAAGTAGCACTTTCTGTAGTATCGAATGGATTCTCTGCGAGTGTGAAAAAGTACAACATCCAGAAACTTATACCCATCATCGATGCTACGGCATGTACTAAACCCTTCGAATACCTCCCTTCGAGCGTCAATGTCATCGCTACAGTGAGAAGGAATGTCATGGTACTTGTGACGATGATACGCAGGAGCATGTCTGATAGAGTCTTATCGATCAAATAGTCCTCATACACCATATAGCAACTGAGAATCGTCACGATAATGATGAAAATACTCGAGAGAGGGAATCTCCGAATAGTTCGGACGAGTTCTCCACGTATATGGGAAAGAGTGAAAAGTGAGAGAAATGTAGACATACAGTAGAGTAGGATGGTAAATGAGTGTGTACTGCCTGGGAAA
The DNA here is from genome assembly GCA_043756665.1 of Candidatus Altimarinota bacterium. Classification (GTDB taxonomy): domain Bacteria; phylum Patescibacteriota; class Gracilibacteria; order BD1-5; family UBA2023; genus STC-74. The sequence continues at coordinate 20,778 of JAYUQR010000088.1, forward strand.
GTCGATGTATCTTGTATTTTAGATTTTCTATCGTATCCAGCCAGAATCAGAAAGAGCGAGAAACTATTGCATAGAGTAGATAAACCTAAATAACACCATCTTTGTCATTCAATATGTTAATCAAGTTATATACTATAAGTTTCATTTCGAATATCACGAATAATATCCTTCACCTACTCTGATTCTAGTCTTTCTATAAGAAAATCAAGTGGATTATATATGCTGAACATGATTTGTACCTATTCGAATCATTATCGGATCTCATAGGAGACACTCACACTCGAAGTGTACTCGAGTTGTCCTACAGAGATATCAGACGATGCATTCGTGCTGCCAGACACCATATCGAGGATTTTTGCATTCTGATATATGGGACTCGGTCAGGCTCCAGTATTCTCTGAAATACTCTGAACTGCTACGATAGAGACATTCGTTACTTTTACCATTTCTTCTGCTTTTTTTCGTGCTTTCTCGAGAGCAATCTTTCGTGCCTCTGTATAGATTATTTCCTTATCTGCCAGATCGTATTGCACACCATCCATCCGAATCCCCTGTATCTTCGCTATTGCATCGAGTATATCATTCGCGACTTTTGTATCCTTTTTTTCGATACGGATCGAGAGGTTCGTCATCGCATGATATCCATTGAGTTCTTGTTTTCCATCGGTATAGTTATACTCTGGACCTGCTGATAGGCCTGTTGTTTGGATATTTTTCTCTTCGATTCCTGCAGTATTGAGAACTGCCTTTAGTGCATTGAGTGAAGTGCTCATATCTCTATACGCAAGCGCTTGTGACGAGCGTCAGTGTACCTCGACTCCAGCCATGATGACGATAGTATCGGGAATGATTTTGACTTTTCCTTCTGCACTCACCTGGAGAGACTTCATAGTTGGTGCGGTTGAGATCAGAGTGGTAGAATTATTCACGAAGTAGCCGCAAGCGAGTATCGCAGCACTCAGAATGATGGAAGCGTATAGATTTTGAGTCATAAGAAATATAGATAAAGATATAAGCTCGTTATTTTAGACGGAAAGGAGAGAAAGTGGTGACAAAAGGATCGATATTTCAACAAATAATCCAATGATACTCAGACTCGGGAACGAAAAAAACGCATATTTTTATTACTAAAAAATTCTCACTCTTACGAATGAGAATTTTTTAAAAGACTAATATGGTAGCGCTACGGAGAATTGAACTCCGGTTCCAGGAATGAGAATCCTGTGTCCTAGCCACTAGACGATAGCGCCAAGAAGGAGTATTGGAATGCTAGAATCTTAGAGTCTTAGAAAAATACTAGAATCCAACATTCCAACATTCCAACATTCCAATAAACTACATTTTCAGATCCGTCGTGATACCCATCGAGCGGGCAGAACCTGCGATAATACTCATCGCATGATCGATATCATTCGCATTGAGATCTGGCATCTTTCCAGTAGCAATAGTTCTCAGTTGATCGACACTGAGATTTCCTACCTTAACCTTATGAGATTCTTTGGATCCTGAAGCGAGCTTCAGAGCATCCTTGATCCACCATGTTACTGGAGGTTGCTTGGTATAGAAGTCAAACGATCGATCCTCATAGATATTGATGACCGTTGGGAGAACTTTCCCCATCTGATCCTTCGTTTTGTCGTTGAATTCCTTACAAAACTGGGCGATCTGGATACCAGTAGGACCGAGAGCGGTACCGACTGGAGGTGCTGGATTCGCGAGTCCTGCCTTGAGCTGGAGCTTGACGACTTTAGTTGGTTTTTTTGCCATAAATAGAGAGTAAATCACTCATGAGGTCGGGAAACACTCGTGAGAGATACGTGAAAATAAACGTTGAAGCCTGCGTATTATAAAGAATATAGAGAAAATGCAAGAAAAAATGACAAAAAGAAAAAGATGTGGTAGAGTATCACTCTATGGGAAATATTGAAACAAAAAATCATCCTGCAATCAATCCGATCGAGAATAGAGAATCATTGCAAAAATGGGTTTTCGACCGATATAAGATCGACGCCCTCTGGCTCATGCTCCATGGAGAAAAATCAATATGGGAAAAGATCGCACAGGATCCAGAATATTTTTCACGTTTTCTCTCTCTTTCTGGAAAGTCGAAACAGATCCTGATCAGAGAGCTCGAGAGATCCACTCAAACATGAGCACCATTCTGACAAAAGGCTATCATCTCTAACTTGAAGAGGCTGAATCCCCTGGAGACTATTGCCTACATCGCAGAATGAGAAAATTTCCGCAATATTTTCCAAACAAAAACATTCCAGGATACGTACTCGAATGGATTTCTCTGAACCCGCGGGAATACCGTGATCCCACTCGACCTCTGCAATGAGGTAAACAATCGACTCCTCAAAAATCGAGGCTCCCTCATCGTAGACCAGGAGACATGATGATGCCTTCTCCTATACATGATGCGAGATACTACCTGATCGATGAAAATGCGGATTTTTGACCCGCTGGATTTCGATACTCGAGAACCGAAGACGGAAATACCAGTACCAATGGAAGAAGAAAGATCCTCAAATCAAGGATAGGGTATCCGATTTTTGCAATTACAGAAAAAGAGTGGTAGGATTATGAATACTATTACTAATAATTGTATATGGCACCAAGAGAGCAACCATCTTTCGACCCAAATAAATACCTCGACGGTCCAGAATATGGAACAATGGGTAAACATAAACTCACATCCAAAGAAGTCAAAGAAATTGCTGATGCTCGGATAGCCAAAGCTGAACGCGATGCCGAAGAGGCAAAAAGTAAGGCGGCTGATCAGGCATCTGCCGTTGCCTGATTAGAGAATTTTAGAGTTAATAATAATGTATCGACAAGAGCTGATGTTCCTCAAATCACTTGAGATACTATTATTACTCCTCCGAAAACAAACATAGCAGATTTTCCATTACCAGATAGAGTCGTTTCCTTCTGAAATATGGCTCCTCGAAATGTGGACGATCGAACATGAAGTTTCCCAGACGCCCAGGCTATCCTCACCATGGCACCAACTGAACTCGAGAAAATGTTTGAAAGCATCCTCATGAAGGTAAAGCCAGGCTGAAAATTTTCTTTTGCAAACATAGATAATAAAACTCTTCAGGCACTTCAGGCTATTTACCATAACTGAAAAATCCCTACTTGATCAGTTTCAGGAAGTGAGTATGCTCACTGATTAGCGAATGCCATCATTCTGAGTGGAGAAATAGGATCGAACAAGAGTCTTATCACGAATCATTTTGATCTTCAGGAAGGTTACAGGGTAGCAATACAGCAAGCAACTAGTCCTATGGATCTTCGTACCAGACTCACTGAATTGAATGACTGATGGGGTAAGCTCAGAGAATACTGAAGAGTAAAAGGGGAGGAAAAGGTAGCTACCTTAGCAAACATCTGAATCACACCTGATAATGGAAAGATCATTGAGTGAGCATGATACAAGATTATACAAGAATGAGAAACTGTCATGATCACTTGAGAAAAAAAGTGAAATGTTTCAATAAACTATGTTTTGTCACCCGATTATCCAATCAGTGATGTGAAGATTGAATGACGATCACTCGTTATCACATATCTTCAGGGCATGAAACCCCAGATACTCCCAATCCAATGAGAAGGAAGAATTACTCCAGTACAATCCTGAAATGAAAATCTTGCTACTCTAGAAGGAAAAACTAATGAGCTCTCTCGTGCAGTGAACTGACTCAATGCTTCGACATGACTCATCTATCGCCGCCTTTGAAGTCGTATAGATAACGGATGAGAGCTCCTTCAAAAATTCTTAACCGATCCTCAATTTTCTCCTGCAAGAGATAGTATTGCCAACGATATTATAGCGAGAGCGAAAATTAAAACAGGCTGATTTCTTTGATTCTGAAAGAAACCATCCTTCCCAGATATTGCCGATAAAGGAAAAGGAGATGTTGTCCTCAAAGGTGTATGATCTTATCCAAAAATAGAGAATGGTATGGAGTTTGAAGTGGCAGAAAAAACCTATGTCATCTGAAATTCACGTGACCGAACAGAATGAGTCGTACTTCTCTCGAAAGAACAGGCATCAAAAAGTAATTTGCAACCTCTGAGATATAATTAAATCCTAGTTGTTGAACCAACGAACACCCTCTCTCCCCTCCGTTCTAAGCGGAGTTTTTTGACCTCACGAATTCCGTAGGAGTTGGATCCCTCGGTGATGAAGCGGATGAGTTCGGTGACGAGTCACTCTGAGAGTCCGATAGTCCCTTGATTCGCCTGTTCATAGAGGGAACGAATGATTTCTTTTTGAAAAAAGAGGGATTTCTTCTGAAAATCTGGGATCAAGAATCACGTATCATCTCAGAGAAATATTCTGACTTCACTATCGATCCAGGACTTGAGTTCCTCGGTATACTCGATAAAATTCTCGATCGCTCGACGATATTCAGGATTGATCCGTTCGAATTCTGGGAGGATATTGTGTCTGAGATGATTGCGGAGATATATAGTATCTGTATTGGTCGAATCTTCTCGAAATGTGATATTGTGCTTTTTTGCATAGGCGAGGATCTCAGACTTTGCGACATGCAGCAGCGGACGGAAGATTGTTGGTGTCATTGCGAGGAGATTCGATGAATCGACGTGGCAATCCATGTCCTGTTTTCCTGGATTGCTTCATACTTCGCAATGACGAGCGCTTGTTAGTGAAAGTGCGTGTATCCCCCCGAATTTCGTCCCTCGGATGAGATTGAACATCGCGGTCTCTATGCGATCATCGAGATGATGCGCGGTGAGGATGTATTTCGCCCTATATTTCGCTGCTACCTTCCGGAGAAACATATATCGATACTTCCGTGCTGCCATCTCGATACTCATCTTCTCCTCTTCAGCGAGGACTACGATATCCATTTTCTCCGTCTCGATAATGAGATTTCTCTTATTGCAGAAATCCGCAATAAATAATCTATCCTCATCAGATTCGACTCCACGGAGTGAGTGATCGAAGTGAGCGACCATGATATTCTCCCTCGGATGATTCGCGAGGATGAGGTTGAGCATGACCATACTGTCGACTCATCCACTGACTGCGAGGATGAGTATATCTGCTGAAGTGATATACCTATGATATGAATCAAAATATGCTTGCATACTGCAAGCATATAGAAAGTGGATCGAATTCAAGTTTTTTTCTATTACTGAGAGACTTTTCCTGTGATCATACTCGGTGTCGGTCGTACGGAACTACAGATCTTGATCGCTTCTGTCTGTGATACTGGGGCAACGAGATTGAGAATATTCATCATTATGCCTAATTTCGATTTTTTATCGCTCGCAATACAAAAGACTCCATAACTTTTCTTACCTTCATCCGATATAAAACTGAGCGAAGCAAAGTGAATTCTTCCTGTCTTGGTTGCTCGAGATTGTTCCTTCTTCATATCAGTGGAGCCAATAGATTCCTTATATGCACCGAAAATTGATGAAATATTTTTCTTATCAGTTCAAATCATAACATCGTAGATATCCGAGCTTGGTTGGAATACTTGTATAACACGATTTCCGAGGCTGAAGGTATCTCACTCAGAGTCAGGGGTCGATGCTGTATATTCCCATTCACCTGATCAGAGGTCGACAGTGTACCATGTTCATTGGTAGACTGCTGCATCGAGAGAATGTGGAAATATGAAAACGAGGGAAACAATGAGAAGTATGAATTTCTGAACCATAATTTTGAATGAAAAAAATAATCTTAATAGTGGATAAACCTAGATAACACCATCCTTGTCATTCCGGGCGAAGTCCAGGAATCTAGATTCCTGGACTTCGCAAGAATGACAGATACAATCTGTTAAACAAGTTAAGATACTATACCTACTACATTCTATTTATTTATTGGGGAAGTCAACTTTTGTTCAATTGCCTCACAAATCCGATAAAGTCATCATCTGGTGCGACGATATTGAGCATTTCTTTCCCACATTTCTGACACGTATGTCGGATCATATCTCCCTTCCCTTTTTTCCAGTCGATCCCGATGGGCTCCATAAGCCCGTGACACGTAGCAAGGCGATCCCCTGGACTCTCATCATCCACATGCTTAGAATAGAGGCATACAGGACAATGATTGCGCGCTGAACCGGTCGGATGAAGAGAAACATCATGACCACAGGATTCACAAGTGAATGACTCATTTCGCATGATGAAGGACATGAATTGTTAGGATTACTGTATAATCGATGACTCAAGACTCTCTTCATTCATGATTTTTGAATACTCTAGAAGTTTCCCATCTACTACAATTGCCGGGATACTATCCACTCCATACAGAGCTCATTTATCTGTATCAGCATCGATACGTGAGGCATATCGATCACTCATGAGACAGGTCCGAAATTTTTTCCTATCCATGTGTGTTCCTACCAAGAGTCCTATACGTTGTGTATCAGTGATGTTTTTCCCTGAGCGACGATATTCGAGTGCATAGATTTTTTGAGAATATCTCAGATACTCCCCTTGTTCGGCAGCACAGAGAGCAGCGAGAGCATCACGATAACTATTTTGATGCATTTCTACGAGTGGATACTGACGATATATAAGCGTGATCTTTCCTTCATGTACGAGCCGTTCCAGAAGTGGTAGGTACGATCGAGTAAATATACGACATGGGGGACACTGATAATCGCGAAAATACTCAACAATGATCTTCCCCGTTCCATAGGTAGGTGCTTCGATAGTTTGGACCGGAACGTTTTGTTGAACAATTGGAGTCGAAGACTCTGCATAGATCTGTCATACCAGGAGGCAAGCGAGGAGAGCAATTCCAGTAAGAATTTTTTTCATAGAAAATAGAATTATATATTCGGTAAGATTATTATAGATAATCCTGAATGAATACAAGTTTTTAGATCGTAGATTTGCAAAAATATCACTTTTCTGCTACTATCACGTCATGACAATCATCGATCCGATTACTCCAACCATCATACAGCCCTGAGATACACCTGTCATACTCACGATACGGGATGAGGAGGAATTCCATGAACTCGTGGCTTCACAAAAAGAAAAAATCATCACAAAGAATGAATATGGGAACTTTTCTGAACTCGTAAATCGCCTTCATGAACTCCTGAAAATGCAAGATAGTGAGACGGCACTCTCTGTCATCACTCGAGGTGCCCTCGGACTCGGGAGCTCAGATATCCACTATGACACTATGGAAAGTGAGATTGCGATACGATTGCGTATCGATGGAGAACTCGTAACCATCACAACCCTTCCTCCGAGTGAATATAAACTCCTCCTCGAACGACTCAAGTACAAGAGTAATATGAAGCTCAATATCACTGAGGTTCCTCAGGATGGGAAATACAGAATCACTGACAGTGGTGATCGTATCGATGTCCGTGTCTCGACTCTCCCTGTTCGATATGGTGAGAATGCCGTCTGTCGTATACTCGATTCCACGAAATCTATACCAGCGATCGAAGACCTCGGATTCATGTGGACATCGAAACGTCAGATCGAAAAGAGCATGAAGAAAAAGAGTGGAACTATCCTCGTCACTGGACCGACAGGAAGTGGAAAAACCACGACCCTCTACTCGATGCTCACGACCCTGAATACCCCAGAACGCAAAATCATCACCCTCGAGGATCCTATCGAATATGAACTCTCAGGTATCATCCAGAGTGAAGTCGATGAGAAAAAGAAATATAACTATGAAACAGGACTGAAGGCCCTTCTCAGGCAAGATCCAGATATCATCATGATCGGTGAGATCCGTGACCTCGAGAGTGCGACGATCGCCATGCAGGCCGCTATGACGGGTCACCTCGTCCTCTCGACCCTCCATACGAAAAGTGCTGGAGAAACGATCGAGCGTCTGATGAA
>JAYUQR010000089.1:0-3579 GCA_043756665.1 Candidatus Altimarinota bacterium
TATATTCACTTTATTTCTATGCGTATTTCCTATCGTTTCCTTGCGATCTCACTGCTTTCGTTTTTCCCAGTTTCGATGTTTGCTCAGAGTGGAAGCCTCACTACGGAGGAGACCCTGAAACAACTCATACTCCTCGTGAGTCAATACGATTCACGTATACGATTCCTCGAGTCTGAGAATACCATTCTCAAAAATGAGATGATGAAGGCAGGTATTAAGATCCCATTAACTATATATACGGGTTCAGTGATTCAAGAAGTACAAAATACAACGATACCCTCCGTTTATCTTACCGGAATACTCACCCCACCCCCTCCACCGATAGATATAACAGGGGCTCTTATCACACAGCTCAATAACCAATACGGAAAAGATACTACAGGATTTATCATGCGTATCCAGAAAGAATGGAAGGATATACGCAATGCCTATAAGCTTCCAGAAAATGCCAAAATCGGTGGATATGAGCTCATACAGAGCGGCGCACTCGATTATGTATTCGTCGATATAGTCTATGGTACTGGTACCGCAGGTATCTATGATGCGAAGATCCTCTACCAATTCGAAAAAGCAGAATATAAGAGAAAGCTCATCGGATTTTTCGAATACAGTGCTTCCACGACTCGATATACGACACGAAGTGGAGTGAATCCTTTCCCTGGAGTAGCCCGTACTTTTATCCGAGACCCCTATTTTGTAGGTCAGATCACTCCACCTTCGACGGCTACTGTCCCTATCATGACCCCAGTAATCTCTGGTGAGGTGAATAGTGGGACCGTACAACCAATAATATCAACGAATCCGACTGTTGTCTTTGCTGACGTCGAAAAAGCCTATACCGAGAAACGATATCTCTCAGTGATTGCCCTCTCGAGTACCTATCTCGCGAGTAATACTCCGACATATGAGCTCCTGCGTATCCGCTATCGTACCTATTTCATCATCGGGAAGTATAGTGAATCACTCGCAGAGATCGCAAAGATACAAGCTCTCGGCAAGCTCGATAAACAGACGGCTTGTGATGCCCAGGTGATCGCCACATATAGCAAGGATACTTCTCTCGTATCCAAATACGCGGCGACATGTTCTGGAAAATAGTATGGTTCAAAAAAAGAAGGCTACATATGTACGCCCTCTTTTTTTTGTTTCATCGCGAGTTTCATTTGACTAATCCTATCCTGTAGAGCGTTTCATGATTTCAGAGAGAAGCTACTTCCACAGCCACAGCGTGTATTGATCATATCACTTTTTGCGATCCATTTTTTTCCGGTCCAGGTGAGGGTCGAATCCTCTAGAAATGGAAGATACTTCTCTGAGAGATGGATAATGAGACCATCTTGTTCGAGAATAAAGTCGAGATTATTATTACCTTCTTCTCTAATCATGATCTTGTGACCGGCACATCCAGAGTCAGTTACGATACAGGAGATCGTATGAACGCCTCGCTCTTTCCAGGATGCCCGGGTCGTGGGGTCAAATCGTATCATACGTTTGGAAGTTAATTAAATATTTTCTTGTACTCCCATCGTCCATCTTTTCCACGGAGGACCTTCAGATCCACTCATCAGAATGGTTTTGGGATGGTTTGCAGGAGTCATTTTTTCATGAGTGAATCTCAGTCTATGATGTCAGGCGAGTTCTGGGAAATTTCTGTGATATAAGCAAGATAGAATTGTTTTGCTCAGCGATGGAATGACTCGAAACAATTCGTAGTACTCGTTGCAAGGGGGTTTTTTTTATCTGTCGGTTCCTGAATTGCTCTATCATATTTCTCGAGAATTGATATCAGTTCTGGAGTGATTGGTTTTCACTTCTGTACCCGTGAGAGTATCTCTATGGCATAATCACGACAGGTGAACGGAGCTTCATCATACCCACTCGATGCGATGAGAAAAAACTGGAGTGCTGCGTCGAGCCTATTCCCATCTTTTCACTGCATGAGGAGTGCGAGAAATCGTGATGCCTGGGGGGCGTCGGTATTCGCACTTGCGATGGTATAGTATTTCTGAGCAAGAGCTCTCTCGCCCAGTCAGTCTGCTATATATGCGACATAGTATGGGAGATATCAGTCGGTACAGGGATTTATCCATGCTGCATTGTCCCATGGCTTCGATCCGATTCATCACTTTTCGATTTCCTGTATTTTTTTTGGGTCACAATTCTTCTCTATTCACCGGATTCATATAGCAAGATTTTTTTCCCCGATATCGATATTTTTTTCCTGAAATGCGATGCCATCACGGTCGAGAGATGGAGTGAGAAGGAGTGCGAGTGTATAACTGCGGGTGAAGTGCGGATGGAGTTTCGATATCGTATCAAGTAGGGGGGTGGCATAGTCTGTATACTTCCCATTTCCGATATTATCTGCGATATACTGGATAAGATTGATCCAAAGAACATCCGCATAGCTATTCGTATGACCAGCATCGAATGCTCGTACCATCTTCACATCTGGTTGATATTCAGGATGGAGTCGACGATAGTCCCAGAGCTTCATATATTCCCCATAGAGAGTATTCCCGCTATTTACCCGAAAAAATATAAAAAATATTCCACACATACATAGGAGGAAAAACAATGGCAAGATGATTTTTCGTATTCGATGAGATCCGAACATATTTGGAATATTATATACCGACACCATCTTCTGAGAGATCATCGCCGATCTTGCTCGTACAAGAGATAGGAGATGGAGTTATTTTTTCTTTGAGAGTACCAGTATAGCTGATCGTGAGAGATCGTGCTACTCATTCTCATTCACTCTTGGTCGTGAGTCACTCGATCTTTTTTTCAGCGATATAGTTATGTGCCTTCTTGCGTTCATAGGAGTTGAGATTCCCTATATGCAGAACTTTCCCTGACTCCAGAGCAAAAGCGATTTTCGAGTCGAGAAATCGATACAGTCGCTCATCCTTACTCTTCATATAGTCATTCACTTCGAGGTGGAGGTGTATGAAGTGCCCGATCTGCTTTTCGATCATGCGACTGAGGAGGTGCTGGAATACTTCGAGATTTTTTCCATGCATACCGATGATCAGCGGGGAGTCCGGAGTTTCGATACGGATACTGACATCATTTCCTTCTTCGGAAAGTGTCACTGATGTGAGCTCGATACCGAGTCCGCGGAAAAATTTTTCGATGATTTCTTGCATAAAATATGTATAATAATTGGCAAAAGTATATGGAGAAAATGAAAAAAAGGAAATTTTATTCGCGTGAATTTGCAAAAAAAATCATTCTCTATATTATCTCCTCCATGAAAATATGGAGAGGTCGCATAGTGGCCTAGTGCACACCCTTGGAAAGGGTGCGTATCGCAAGATACCGGGAGTTCGAATCTCCCTCTCTCCGCCATAAAAAATCTGAAAACATCTTGGAGATGAGAATGTGTGCGAACATCTATTTGATGTGAGCCATACCCCCGAGTACGAGTCTCCGCGAAGCGGGACGACATACGAGAGGGGTAAATCTCCTCTCTCCGCCATATCGTTCGAAAAATCTCTGCTTGTCAGAGATTTTTATTATGTAACTGCTCACTAGACATCATACATTTCATCTTGACATTGAATCTGGTTTTTA
>JAYUQR010000090.1:0-3535 GCA_043756665.1 Candidatus Altimarinota bacterium
CAGGAAGCAGAAGTGATAGTGATTTGCATAATATATCGTATTTATGTTCGTTTATAAGAATTGTACTCGTGACTGAATCAGGGGAGATTACTGTCCTCCCTGGACATGAGCCGATTCTCTCCGCTATCAGACCAGGGATTATGCTCGTCGAGTATTTCATCGGGAGCAAGATCCATACCGAGGAATATGCGACAGGAGGTGGAGTTCTCAATATCACTCCAGAAACATGTACGATCGTCGCAGATGTCGTCGAAAATGCGGATACTCTCAATGATATCGAATACATAGATTCTCAAAAAAAAGAAGCAGAAAGACTCGTCAAGGAACACCGATCAGAGAATGGTACGATCATCGATGCGAAAAAACTCATCGAGATCGAGTATGAGCTCCTGAAATATACTGCTATGCACCAGCTCAGTCAGAAGCATCATATGACTCACGGTGGTCGGAAATAATCCCAATTGGGGTTATTTTTTTGTTTTTTTCATGAACTTCTCTATTATTGCTGTATGATCTATATATTTGGCTGAGCATTCGATCCACCACACGTCGGACATACCGCGATCGTGAAATCACTCCTCGCGAAGAAGCCCTCTAAACAAATCATTATCGTTCCCTCGAGTGAACGTGATGATAAAAAGTATAGTGTGAGTGATGAGCATCGTCTCGCGATGCTCGAGATATTTGTGGATGAGATAAATACACCTCATCCCCTAACCCCTTCTCCTGCAGAGAAGGGGAAGGAGACATTGAACACCTTTTCCTTTAGGAGAGGGTCGGAGTGAAGGAGTGTTATTATCGACGATTATTTTGTGAAGAACTGGAAAGGGGAGATGATCACACGAGATGTGGATGAGTATTGTCAAGAGAAATATGGGGAAGATATCATTCATATCTTCGGTACAGATACCATGGGTAGTATGTCGAGTTGGGATGAGGATGGTTATGCAGCGAAGAAGGTGAGGAAACTTTTTGTACCTCGTGTTCCTGAATCTCCCCCTCACTGAGGGGGATTAAGGGGGTGTGAAGTACCCGAAACATGAACACACCTCCCTTGCCCTCCTAGCTTAGGAGGGGATGAAATCAAAAACTTTCCTGAATCTCCCCCTCAGTGAGGGGGATTAAGGGGGTGTGTTCATTTTATATCGCCAAAATCCCATATGTATCTGAAACAATATGCGGATGAACTTCGAAAGAATCAATCATATCCTGAGTTTCTTGCATGGAGGCATATTTTTTCTCGGAAACAACTATGTGATACTAAATTTTTGCGTCAACATACACTGGGTCCGTATATTGTCGATTTTTATGCACATGCATTGAGACTCGTGATCGAGATTGATGGAGATTTTCACTCATATCAAAAATGAAAGGATGCGATTCGAGATTATTTTTTTTGGAATCATGGATATGAAGTAGTACGTATTCCTGCATATGAGATACTTTGAAATTGTGAGGGTGTATTTGAGTTTCTGGAAACCCATATTAAAAAGGGGCTAACACACCCTCCTAGCCTCCCTAACATAGGGAGGGATAATAATACCACACAAGCCACACACCCTCCTAGTATCCCCTTTCCAGGGGAGGGATTCGAGCAGATTCAAAATTTCGAACTCTTCACAGACTGCCATATTCCTGATACTTCCTCCACTGGGCTCAGACGGATTATCCCTGAATATACCGGACTCAAGGCGTACTTCGAAGAGAATCCAAAATTCATTATCCCTGGGCTTTCGAAGCGAATCTCGCAGTATATTCTCGAAAAGCGACTCTATCGTCCGAAATTCCTCAAAAAACCAAAAATCCTCGTCCATGTCTGTTGTGGGCCAGATGTCACGATGCCGATCCTCGCACTTCGCGATGAATATGAAGTGATCTGTTTCTGGTACGATCCGAATATCCAGCCACGATCTGAGTATGATAAGCGCTATGAGGCATTCGTGAAGGTCTGTGAAATTGAAAGGATACCTTATATCAAGTGAGCCTATGATGTCGGGAATTTCTTCACACGAATCAAGTGAGTCGAGCATACGCCTGAAAGGGGAGAGAAGTGTACCTACTGCTATGATATGCGTATGATGGTCTCGGCGAAGCTCGCGGCGAGACTCCATATCCCCATCTATACGTCGAGCCTCAATACCTCACCGAAAAAAGACCTCGAAAAACTCTTTCGTATGGGACACCAGTATGCTGAGAAATATGGGGTCGAGTTCCTCGATATACCCTTCCGCAAGAAATGAGGATTCGAGAAATCGGTAGAGTACACCAAGGAACATGATATCTACCGACAGAACTACTGTGGATGTATCTATTCTATTCGGGAAGGAGGGGATTCTGATCTGAAGAGGAAGATGGTGGGGTAAGAAAATCGAGAAACAGTAAAAGTTGATTTCCAGAAAGAAAGAATATACTATCCATACTACTTCAAGAATTCAAATTTATGAATACACTATACCTTACAACAGAACAGATAAAAGAAAGAGGGCATCAATTGGTTGATACCCAGGCAGAGATCCTACGCAATAATCTCCGAGAAAAAAAATCTATGAATACTCTTTCTAGGACTACTCAGTATGTATAAAGTTATTTTTGAGAGTGAATCTACCATCAATATCGATAAATATATCAGACAGTATACCTCATATTATGAGGATCTATACAGTGACTCGGGTATATGGAGTGAGAACCAGATCATAGAGTCTTACCGAAGTGAATGATATGATCGGTATGATGAGATTATCGATACTATGGTACATGCACTCCAAAATGACATCATATCGTATGTGGATCATGAGACGATTATCCGCTGGAGAACCAAGGTTCTGATCGTGAAATTTCGCTACGAATGAAAAAATTGCATCGTCACCCATATCGAAGTACGTTAGTTCTACTCTACTTGGGAAGGGGGAGATTCGGAGCTGAAGAGGCGGATGGTGGGTTAGATATCGAGAACGAGTTTTGTAGCTTTTTCACTTTCTATCCGATATTTCTCCTCTAGGCTTCCGATTTTCTCAGAGAGAAAATCTTTATCTATGGTGATAATCTGACTTCCGAGGTATCGACTTGTCTCAGTGAGTCAATTCTCCCGTGATGGTTCTATGAGAAATTCACTGGGAAATGGTTCTTTTATAGTGCTCGTGAGTGGTATGATCGTGACTGTCGGAGCATGACGATTGAATATATCTCCAGATACAATCACACAGGGTCGAGTTCCACTCTGGACATGTCATTTTCTCGGGCTGAGATCTGCTCTATAGATATCCCATTTTCTCATATGTTAATCGTGAAATGATGCTATCTGTACTGGACTCAGTGTTCTCGAAAGATCCGTATATTCTCCTTTTCTCGAAATAAATCCCCTTGCTACTTCTTCCTCGAGAGATTGTTGTTGTAAGAGATTGAGTCCTGCTTCGATGATGGCATTTTTTGGCTTTTTTGATCTCTCTGCATATCGTGTCAGGAATTCGTACCCGGAAGGAGAAAGAGTTGTGGTGAGAGTAATGTTCATATTCATACGTGTTACTTATATGTATGA
>JAYUQR010000091.1:0-3533 GCA_043756665.1 Candidatus Altimarinota bacterium
CCCCCCAATCCCCCAACCCCCCGTATCAGGGGGGCAGATACCATACAGTTACGCGAACCCCCCAACCCACCTTATCAGGGGGGCAGACACTATCCCACTATCCCACCATTTCCCCTCTTCCTCACCTCAGCCAATCTCGCATGAATGCCTGAATCAAAAACTCTCGCCGAAGCGAGAGGGATTTTTCCAGAAGTGGAGTGAATAGATGGAGGCATCTGCGATCGGCCACCCTCAGATATATTCTCGATTGGATTGGATGGCGAATTGCGGTATTTGAGGAAGAACTATGATGTGTAGCATAAGAAATTGTCTCTTTAAGCTGCTCTTGATGCTTGTAAGTTATGGATTCATCTCCAATCCGCATTATAGGCATCATATACCCTCGGATCAAGTCAAGGGAACATTTCTGTAACATTCGTTTGGTCACCTCCTGGAGATAAAAAGGCCTCAGTAAATGCTGGATGATTGAGTAGGATCCCCCCCCTTTCCCTAGGTGATATTTTGTGTGTTATTTCAAGATGCTCTGCAAGAAGTGAAATCGCTACAATAGCAGAGGGATTCGTTACTTTTCTTGAAAGTTCTTGTAGAAGCTTGTAAAATCATATATGTCTATTTATCACAGTACTGAATAGACATATATAGCGTATCCACCTTCGAATATACTGGATATCTTCACAAGAATCTAGGTCATGAGCTAGTTGGTTAATTAATTGAGTTCTTGATCCATCCAAGCTTTGAGTATTCAAATATTGATGAGAAAATTGAATAGCGCCATTATTTACTGCAAGAGTACGAAGCTCATCATCTACATTAGGTTGTTTTTTTCTATTTAATTCTCACTCTCATAAGAGCGTATTTACTCTTTCTCTTGCCATGATTAATCATAATGTTGCTAATTCTCTAAGTCATTGAAGTATATCTCACCCAGGAAGATAACTCACTCATGTTTCTCTATATTCAGTTTGCATACTTTTTATTCCAGGTTATCTGCCGTTTCGCATAGTTTCGCGAGTGTTGTTGTACGAGGCGGATAGATTCTGCGAGTGAGATACGTCACTCGAGGTGATCGACCACTTCCTTGTACCCGATCGTCGTGAGACCAGGGCAGTGCGAATTAAAATTACCTATAATGTATGACACTTCTTCGATAAGTCAAGAAGAAAACATTCACCGAACTCGATTATCGATACGTGTATAGAGCTCCGCCCGTTCACTATCTGTATACGGTGTGAGAAAGAGTGGAGAAAAACGGGGAGTTTTTTTTCACTGAGATTCTCGTTTTGAATGGCCTGTCGCACGAAATACCTCGAGTCCACGCATCACATACCGATAGTTCCCAACCTCGAGCTCATGAGCGTATACGGGATCTATATCCTCGAGCATCTTCCAGAGAATTTCATTGCCTCATTCAGTGCGTATTTTTTCGAGTGCTTCTCGATATTCCCAGTCAGGTTGTGTATCGGGGTAAGCCATCTCATGTAGAATCCCATCGATATAGAGTCCTGTCCCACCACACAGAATTGGGATTTTTCATTGCTGCAGGATCCCCTCGATGATCGGGAGAGCATGACGTACATAGTCTACAACTGAAAATATAGTACTCGGTTCGATCATATCGAGCATATGATGCGTTATTCACTGCATTTCTCCATCAGTTACCTTCCCAGTTCCGATATCCATATATCGATAGACTTGTCGTGAGTCCGCAGAAATAATCTCTGTATTCAGGTATTTTGCTACCTCGATCGAGAGGGCTGTCTTCCCACAAGCCGTCGGACCATAGATGACGATAATTTTTGGATACTCTGTTTGTATCGAATGAAAGTGATCTACTGATGACTTTATGGATTCGTTCATGCTGAGAGTTTCAGGGTATAGGATTTTTTGATAGAGTTTATGTATCTATCGAGATCCTCCACTATCCCGATAAGGATGGAAAAGAATGGTACTCATACGAGGAGTCCTATGAGTCAGAAGTAGTGTTCTGATATCGTCAGGATGAGAAAAGTGATAAAAACAGGGAAGTGTACATAGGAAGAAACTATTTTCGGATTGAGATAGTATGCCTCGACGGCATGGACGATGGAGATCATGACAAGAACCCAGACTACAGCCCAGAGTCATGCGAATCCATAGGCGATGATGATGATCGGTATTCCTGAGATGATCGTCCCGAATACAGGGATGAATCCGAATATAAAAACCACGAGGGAGAGGGTGATGATATAGGGAAAATTCCCTCCGCTATGCATGAAGCTGATGATAATGAGTCAGATGGTAGTGAGTATCGAGTTCACGAGTGCGATGATCGCCTGAGCACGGAATATCATCCCGAATCCTGTACCGATCTTGCGTGCGATGATCGCGTACTCTTCATAGAAAAATGCGAAATTCCCATCACGCATCTTTCGCAGGAATGTTTCGATCTTTTTTCGCTCGATGATGAAAATATAGGAGAGGATCAGTCCGAGGAGAAATTTCAGGAGGATGAGTCCACCGCTCGTGATATTGTTCAGAGCAAATTGTCCGATCGATTTGAAATTCGTCGGACTAAATATCTCTTTTGCTGTTTCCTGGAGACCGAGATTGATCGTGGTACTCTCCTCGATCTTTGTGATGAATTCCTGACCGCGGATAGCGATCTCTGGAGCTCGCGTGATGAACTCCTGGATATCGAGACCGATTTTCGGAACGATATTGATAAAGATAAATGTCACTACCGTAATGAAGAGAATATAGAGAATCGTGACGACGATATTGGTTGTTGCATATTTCGCCGCGAGTTTATGCCTGGTATCACGTTTTCATTTCTCACCCCAGCTATGGATCCTGAAGGCGATCACCTGTCCTGCTTCGAGAAATATATAGGCACAGATGAATATGATAAAAAAGAGTGCGAGAAAATCGAAAAGGAGCCATATGACGAGTGAGAGTGCACTCCAGGCGATGAGTTTCTGGAAAAATTTCTCTGAGAAGATGAGTGGGAGGAGGATTTTGAGCATATTAGAAAGAATAGGAGTATGAATCTAGAACACCTCATCCAGGTTCAATGCTGATCCAGTATTTTCCTCGAGGCGACACTCGACCGTCCAGGATCCTGTGAAGAGTCCTCAGAGGGATTCGATGATGAGGTTTTTTACTTTTGGTGTGTTGACTCGAGTATGGTTCCAGGACTTCTGGAAGATGAGTGTGAGTGCTGTTCACTCGACGTGGAATCGGGCTGATTTGATATCCGCCATGAGGGCTGGATTTTTTTCTCGGAAATGATTGATAAGGAGGGGGAAGGAGAATAGTTGGGTAGTGGGTTGGAAGGTTGGAGGGTTGGCTGGAAGGTTGGAGGGTTGGATTGCGGGTTCTAGGTTCTGGGTTCTGGGTTCTCCAGATTTTTGTCATTCCTGACTTGATTCAGAATCCTTCTGTACTTTTCATGAGTGAAAAGTACCAAAAGCTCCCGAGGGGTCAACAAACTCACTCTCACTCTGCTGTCGCTCATCAGATCACTGTTTTCATCTTCGTTCAGACAGTGTCGCCCC
>JAYUQR010000092.1:0-3521 GCA_043756665.1 Candidatus Altimarinota bacterium
GCTCATAGTTTGAAAAAAGGTTATGATGTACCTTCTAGTGTCTTTTTGCAAAGTCTAGAATATCATAACCTTTTTTCTATACAACTAATACCTTGGTAGCACCAGTGTGGGTCCACCCCCAAAGGGGGTGGATTTAAGGTGTATTAAATAGTGGATTTTTCAAGAATCACGATGGTAACTACGCACCTTCTCCTTCCTTCGCTGGATCGACAGGAGCACCTTCGATGGTCGTGAGAGAGATACGATAGCCGAGGAGATCCCCTGCGATGTTGATATTGGTTCCACCACGCCCGAGGACTTTCGCCCTTTCTTCATCCTTCACGGTTGCTCGGATAATCGTATTCTCATCGTCGATCTCGATCACTTCGACGGTTCCTGGGATGAGGGCACGTCGGACCATCTCGACCTGATCAGTTGTATAGTTGATGATGTCCACCTTTTCCCCGAAGAGTTCATCGACGATCCCACGCACACGCATCCCCTTGGGTCCGATGAGACATCCTGCTGGATCGACATCCTGCTCATCGGATGCGACGATGATCTTCGTCTTGACCCCTGGCATACGAGCGATCGAGACGATCTCGACGGTTCCCTCCTCGAGCTCTGGAGTATTCATCTCGAAGAGCTTCACGACGAGTTCCTTATCCTTACGAGAGAGGACAACTCGTGGCCCATTTACAGGATCGATCTCGACCTTGCGGACATAGAGGAACATGCGCTGTCCAGGAGTATATTTATCCTTCGATATCTGCTCACTCTTCGGGAGGACAACCTGATTTCCATTATAGTCGAATACCACTCGATTTTTCTCGACGAGTTCGACACGGAGGTTCACGATCGTGTCTTCCTTATCTTTGAAGAGGTGATAGAGTTTCTCTTTCTCGGTCTCCTGGATCTTCTGGACGATGACCTGTTTTGCTGCCTGAGAAGCGATACGTCCGAACCCTTCAGAATTCATAATCTCATCAGAAACATCGATCTCGACCGTATCACCGAGAGCAAATCCTGACTCAGTACCACCGAGTTCCTCATAGGAGATCTCGATATCCTCATCTTCGACCGTTTCTACGATCGTCTTTTCGATAGTGATCTCGACATTTCCCGTCGTGATATCGAGTTTCACATTCACGTTGGCATCCTTTGATGCATAGTCCTTCTTGTATGCGGTCTTGATCGCATGTTCGATGATCTCGACGAGTTTTTCTTTCGGGATCTTTTTTTCAGCCGATATTTGGTTGATCGCGGCTTCGATCTTGGCAAGGTCAAACATAGGTGAGTAGGTTAGTGGGATAGTATACCTCATCCCCTGACCCCTTCTCCTTCAGAGAAGGGGAATAGGTATCAGGCTCCCTCTCTTTTAGGAGAGGATTGGGGTGAGGTGGAGTCAAAAAAAAGACTCGCTCGTTGAGCAGGTCCTTTTTCGATTCGATAGAGCTATTATAGGGGAAAAATGGAAAAAGCAAGTTTTTTGAGAAAGGCGGACACTTAAGGGATCATGTTTTATCATTGTGTTGCAGCCCTTCTTTCTCTTAGGTCCCTTAGTTTTTGTCGTGATTCAGCTTGTACGTCAGCAAACGAAAGTATAGTGGGATTTAATGGTACTACATTAGTTTTTACTCATTTAGAACTTAATTCTTCATCTAAATTTCAACCTCATAATTGCACTCATACATCTTGAGGTCCTCACTGAGCAGTAACTTCAGATCAGTCAGGAATTGCTCATGGTTGAGGTACTTGTATATCCATCGGTTGAGATTGAGTCTGAGGCCACAATTCTGGTCCTATAGACTTATCGGGCCCTATAGACTTAGGGTTTTTTCATCCCGTAGCAACTAGTCGAGAATATTCAGTTTTTATAGCACCTATTCCATTTGATAATGTATTCAGCATTCCTGTAATTTCTCCTATATCAAAGGCAGATTCTTTCATCCTAATGCCTCTATACATTGGATTAAAAATATGGGCAATGTATAGGTGATTATTGATATCTCCTAAATAACTGTATCACACTCAGAAAGTATCTATCACAACATCAGCTTTTCTCGGTTCAATAATAGTTTCTTGAGCATCAGCTGCGGAAGATTTAGTATTGGAAATTAGTCAAATCACCGGGGATAAACTATCTCTCAGGCGTACTCATATTTTTCTGACTATTTGTATACTTCATTTTCATAATTGCCCCCTTTCATTTTCCTGTGATCGATGTAATCGATAGAGATTTCTTGCTAAGCCATCCAGAAAATTATCATCGGTCAGTTTTTTCCCCTTAGTTCAAGAATTATAGAAACAAAAGAGCACAAGATAGAGTGTACCTATTTTTGCAATCGTTGCTGGTATTTTCTCATCTTCGGCCACACTATTTCGCTCCAGGACTTCTATATAGTTAGTAAATGTCTGGATATGATCCAGAATATATCAAAGATTCTTAATATATTTTACACGATCCTCAGATCTTCCTCGGATAGCCCCCCTGATATGTTGACTAATAACCTCGAAATCGAGCTCATGTTCACTTTCAAAGGTCTGGATAGCCTTCGCTAGCCTAATTCTATGCCAATTTGCTGACATTCCTTCCAAATGCGCGACACAAGATGCTATATCGTCAAAATGTGCTTCACGTTTCCCGGTCGAATCTCTGAGGTATATTTGTCCATCTTCATTTCCTATGAAATACTGTTCATCTCAAAGAGTGAGCGTATGGTATCTATTGTTTCTATATGTATCTTTGTCAGTCCATATATCTACTTTCTCATCCTGTAAATAGTGTAGATATTTTACTGTACTTCCCCCAGTAATAGTTACATTTCTTATTGCTGCAGCACGTATAGTTTGGAATATTTCACTGACTCTTAATGTGGGTATATCTTCAATAGCTACAAGTATCATCAGGACTTCATTTTGATTACAATTTCGTATTTCTGTTTTTTCTGAACCATTTAGAAAAAATATTTTTCATCGTTCTTCTGTCAAAAAGTATGTTCATAGCCCACTATGCATCTCGACTCTTCCAGTATGAACCATCAGTGCATCTATCTGAGAATCTGCTCAGAAATAAGTAATTCTATCTACAAATGGTCGAGAACTATGAAGTAATGTTACTAATCAGAATAGTATTGGCGAATTTATAAGAGCATTCTGGAATGTTCAGAGTGGTTCAATACCTGTTTTTCACTGAGGCTTACTTCATGCTGTTTTAGCACCTAATAACTTTGTTATACTATCAGCTACATCCTTTCCTATTCCCCCTACTTCTGATTCTGGGAGAGCATGGTTTCAATCGGGTATTTCTGTGTTCTCTCACACTAAAATATGGCAATTTATTGAAGCTAATCATCTTTCCTCAAGCTCAGTTTGCATTGCAGTAGTCATTTTTAAACGTAATAAAATTAATCTATATAAAAATAATACTTTGTCAATATAAATAGTTGTAACTGCTCACTAGACCCTCCTAAGCAAGTGATGTTCGCAGTTCATGGTACTTCGTAAAAAAGTTATCTGGGTGTTTTGCTTTGAGAGAAAGG
>JAYUQR010000093.1:0-9688 GCA_043756665.1 Candidatus Altimarinota bacterium
GGGTTAAGTACTGATATTTTTAGCGAATTCAGTATACCCACTTTTTCTATTTTAGTGAAAGGATGTGTTTGGACTTAACAGGTATGTTTTGATTCATAAGAATGGAATGAGTGCAGATGGAGGCGTAAAAAGGAAATTATCAAGTCACTGAGATGAGAGGCGAATAGATAAAAAATCCATGATTTATAACCTATAATATTTATCATACGTTCCTAATTCTTTTTCATCAGGTATCTGAAATAAAAAGAAACATCGCTCGATCTCTTTATCTAATGTTTCTTCGGACATTTGTAATTCATCTCAATCTGCACTTACATTTCTTTTTAATATTCTTGATTTTAGAATCTCCTTTGGAATATCTAGATAATAAAAATATACTTTCACACCATTATTATGACTCTCGATTCTCAATCTATCTCGCTCATCTTTCCCCCAGGTTCACCACTCAATGATGATATCAAGTCACGAATGTAGAATTTTCTTGCCTAAATTCCACTGCACTTGTTCTATCTGGTCTCGGTGTCTATTTCCTTCTACTGCTGATTCCCATATATATTTTATCCATTCATCAGGGCAAAATCGTATTGCATTCGTCTCAGATTCAATCTTTTTTCAAAGCGTAGTTTTTCATGATCCTGAAAGCCCACAGATGAGATGAAGAATTGCCATTATACCTTAACTAATTTTTTAAAGTGATTCTGTATATTTTTTCAGATTCTCGAGTATTGCATTCCACCCCGCGATCTGCATCTCATGAGGGTGGATTTCCTCGGCATCGAAGGTTTCAGTGACCTTCACAGAGAACCCCCCTGTATCCCCCCTCTCAGGGGGAGTTGAAACGAGTTCCAGCGTGATGTCGACGACACGGCCTGCATCGAGGAAGTATTCCCGCATCTCGCCCAGGGTGTAGCTCATGCTTTTCAGAGGAGTGACCTCGGTATACTGAGCGGTGAGATCGAATCCGAAACTTCCATCACGAGCTTCCATACGAGTGGTGAATACTCCTCCCACCTTCGGTTCTTCGCCTTTTGCCCATGGACAGTGCCATGTGGCAGCATCTGCGAATCCCCAGTGGACGATATGTTCTGGATTCCAGAGTGCTTCGTAGACTGTTTCGAGAGGAGCATTTATGGTCGTAGAGACTGTGAGTTTGGACATAAATAAATGATAAAAAATAAATAAATGAATGAATCAATTTGACATGAAAACATTATTTCCAATTCTCTCAAAACTTATACAATTAAAACTATATTCCCACCTTGATCAAGTACTATGAGAGATTCATATTCTGGTACATCTCGCAGAATAAGATCTGATCAATCTTCGATAGAAATGATTCACGATTTTTGCATTCCAATGAAAGAGATGATTCTTTTTCAGATAATTTTTTTGAGTATGGTTTTAGCATTTGAGTGTTTGAGGGAAATCTCAGCTCAGTTACTTCTGAAGCTACATTTACATTCGATCTCAAATCTCCATCCGTTTGACATTTGGAGAATTATTATATGTTGATCCGCATAGATATTTCATATAGTGTTACCAATTGGCAGGGATGCGAATTTTCAATCAAAAGTATACATATATTTTCAAGGAGAAGTTTTAATGTTTTACTGAAAATGATGATTACTATAAAGATAAATTTTTTGTCGCTCTCATTTTCATTCAAAAATTTTCTATATTCTCCTCTGCCTAAAGTTGTTTCATGAACCATTGTCATCCGTATCCATAGAGAACTCCCATGATCGTCCCGATGAGGACATCGCTCGGGTAGTGCATACCATTGTGTACTCGAGAGAGTCACATGAGAATTATAATCATGATTCCGAAAGGGAGAAATCTTTTCTCGAAATACGTGATAATCACGATGAATAGGGTCGTGAATGCCATATGACTCGAAGGGAAAGAAGAGTTCGTAAAAAGTTGCCCGATTCCCATGATATCTGGATGTGTTGTCCATGGTCGAGGTCGAAATATTCCCAAGGAGACGAGAAGGATCTTAAAGAAACCAACATTTACGATCCATCCAATTCCAAGAGAAATACCCAGTCCGAGAAAGAATGGTTTCAATATATTCCTTTTTTTCCAGATCATGTATGCGATGATAATCCCGAAAGTCATAACCATCAGAGAAATATTGCTCATATACATGAAGAAAGAGTCAAGTATTGTGCCATCGAGATTCTGGAGTGTTCGGATGATCGGGTATTCGAGGGTGTCGAGAGTGGCAAAAAGTGACATGGAGATGATTATCGCTGTTTATGGATATAGTAGACTCAGTAGATCGTGAGGATGCTTCCTATAAGAAAGCCGATTCAGATATGTTCGGAGAAGAAGAAAAATCCGAGCAAGGAAGAGAATATGAGCTGGATATATGTTCCGAAGCTCGTGAAAAAAGCCGAAGAAATCTTCATGAGTTTTTGCACCAAAAAGTAGAGATAGACGGTTCCAATGGCGCCGATAAATACTATCAAAGCAAAATCAATAAGAGTCAAGTGCACATAAGGATTTCATCACTTCATGAGGTCAGATAGGCCAAGTATTGTTCCGAAAATCGCTGATCAGATAATACCACCATACATGAATTCCATATGAGAGAAATTTGATTTCTTCATGAGTATGAGGTAACTCACATACGATATCGCTCAGAGAAGTATGAATATATTTCCTTGAATATCTCAGACGTTAAGGCTTGAATGATTGTATATTTTCGGAAGGAAAAATATGATAGATGCACCGATAAGGCTTATTAGGATACCGAGTATTTTCTTGGATTGTATTTTCTCACTGAGAAACCAATAAGAAAAAATGAGAGTCAATACCGGTACGGTGAGAAATATCGCTTGCGCAGCTCCGAGATTCGTCGTACGTATCCCTGTTATATAGAATATACTCGAGAGACCCATTCCTGATGATACGATGACGAGCATGAGTATATCTTTCCAGTTTTTTCATCTGAGGATTCCATAAAATGGAAGCATCACGAGAAATGCTGTCCAGAATCGCAGAAGCATAAGGCTCTCAACAGAGATATTATGCAGAACATATTTCGAAGCCGCTCAGGAGATCGCAGCGATGAAGGCAATAGAAATGAGGAGAAATATTTTTTGCATGATTTAATAGTTTGATTTTTTTTTATTGAGAGTTCCCGTCATTGCGAGGAATATGTCGAAGCAATCCAGAATATTATACAATTTTCTTCTCTTTTAGTGGATAAACCTAGATAACACTATCTTTGTCATTCCGGGCGAAGTCCAGGAATCTGTCATTCCTGCATTCGCAGGAATGACAGATACAATCTGTTAGTCAAGTTAAAATACTATAAATGACTTCAATGATGGAAAATTATTCCCCAATGTACGCCTTCTTGATTTCTGCAAAACTGAGTCGCCTCATCTGCATAAGTGCTTTCATGAGTTTAGATTTCTTCTCTGCATCATCACTTTTCATGTACTCGGTGAAATTCTCTGGGATGAGTTGCCATGAGACACCATACTTATCTGCGACCCATCCACACATCTCAGCTTCCTTCACGGCAGAGAGCCTGTCATAATAATAATCGAGTTCTGCCTGGTCTCGACAGGGGATCATCCATGAGGCTGCACAAGAATGTTTGAAGTATGGTCCACCATTGAGTGCTGCGAATTTATCTGTACCAAAGAGTGTGAATTCTACGATCATGATATCTCCCTTTTTTGACCCGGGAAGATGCTCATTTGACTCATCATAGAGTCATGTTGTAGTGATCTTCGAATCAGGAAAGGTGGAAGTATAGAACTCCGCCATTTCGAGGGCGCGGTTGTCAGAGGACCAGAGGCAAGTAGTGAGCATAAGTGAAAAAGATAGAGAATAAAAATTATACGATGTTCTTTATCGCCCGATCATGCAACCGACTGAAAAAGAAAATCCCGATGATTGCCCCGATCATCGCATAGAACATATCGGACTGGGTATCCCAGATATATCCCTGTGTTCCGAGGAATGAGTCACCCGCCGAGCCCGTCCACAACGACACCCACCATTCGAACATCTCGTAGAGCGAGCTCAGTGCCATACAGAGCGTGATTGAGAGGAATCCGAGCCAACCCTTCTTCGTGACGACTCACTTCCTGAGAAGTATCTCTCTCGCGATAAATGCAGGGACGAATCCCTGTGCGAGGTGTCCGATCTTATCGTAGTTATTGCGTGCTTGTCCGAGTGCATCGCGTATCCAGTCAAAGAGCGGAACTTCCGCATAGGTATAGTGTCCTCCGACACAGAGGATGATCGCGTGGATGAGGATGAGAGTATAGAGAAAATTCGTCAGTGGAAACCTGCGATAGGTCACGAGGATGATGATGAGCCCGATGACGGCAGGGAAGACTTCGAGTCACCATGTGAGATAGTCATGTGGATTATTATAAGGCATTATATGGGATTTGTAGAACAGTAACCAGAGTTTATATATGAAGAATGCTTCGAAGTTCTGCTACGAATTGTTTATTTGTTTCAGAAAATATTTGGTTATATGGTGGATGTTTTATGTGATACCCCATTTGTTTCTACCGGATAACATAACTTAGCCTAGATTCTTATCTTTTGACTTATTTAGTCACTCAATCATCAATTCTCAATATTTTTGTAAAAGTTTATTTAATTCCACCATCATAATCCTTGCCATTTCAGTTCCTTGTCAGAAGTATAATGCATTTACAATAGTAAATCTAAGTTGAGCATCTCTTGATGAATGCTCAATAAAACCAAAGTAAAAATCATTTAAAAAACTCTTTACATTTGTATTTTCTTCTCACATATCAACAACAAAATTTGTAGCTAAATTTATTTTTTTTGATAAGTAATTATGAATTTTTGAGTTAATTTGATCAATTTTTATATAGTAATGTGGTTCTATATATGTCTCTATTTCCCTATGAATATTCTTGATATTAATTTCTTCCTTTTCTAGAATTAAAATCTTTCTCATTGAATTACAAAATCAGTGAAGTAATCTATTATCAGATATACTTGGAGATTGCAAACTATGATAATTAAGATTCTGAAATTTTAATCTAGTAGCATCAGAAGTAATTTCAGGATATTTCTGTAACTGCCGTATTTCATGCAGAAAATTATCAAGTGAATTTAAGCGATATAACATTTTATCAAATTAAGTAATTTAAATATACTTTTCTAGTTAATTAAAATCTACTGCTACCTTTCCAGTTTAGTACTAACACCACGTAAATTTATCTATGTGATTCTGGAATTTACTTCAATTATATGTTATTCCCCAATTTTTCAAGCAGATAAAAAACCCACCAACTCGAGATTGATGGGATTATAATTGTACGATCATCTTCTCATAATTTTCCTCGATCTCTTCTATCGTTGCATTTTCTTTCTCTGTTTTTGGATAGATAAGGAATGGGTAGAGGATTTCATTACGGAGCTTCGCGATGATGCGGAATCATCCACGCTTTCCCGTTGGTATGGAGGAGTTCTTTACCCGAATCTTATAGAATCCACCTCAGAGATCAACTGATGATGAGTCAAGTACTTCCTCTTCGCAGAAATCGTCGATATCACGGCGGACTCGACGATACTTTTTCTCGATTTCTTCTAACTGTTTGAGAAAGTGAGGAGTTTTTATGCATTTCATACTTTCGAGAGAAAGAGCGCATCGAGTTCCTGAAGCTTCTTGCTATTTTCTACTTGTTTTCTGAGCTTTGCATCCTGCTTCCTCTCGATATATTCATTCATCACTTCTCGGATCACCGTCTGGAACTCACTATCATCAGCGAGATAGGTGTGGGGAGTATTGAGAGAAAACTGGATTTTTTTTGTAGATGTGGGAGTAGCTGTAGTCATGTGACGATTATAACTGAAATATTAGAAAATCAAACTTTTACTTCCCCTAACAACTCACATTTCGATTATACCGTATTTCCCATTTTTTCAAGCAGATAAAAAACCCACCAACTCGAGATTGATGGGTTTTTGGTTGCACTCTATTTACTTGAGTCATATTGTTTTCTGTGAGACTCAGAGGACCATATTCACGAGTGCGAGGACGACGGCGAATACGAGCGCGACCCAGAATCCATCGATGATGAAGCCAGGGACGAGTCTCGCGACGAGGAGGACCATCAGGACATTGATGATGAGGGAAAAAAGTCCAAGCGTGAGGATATTGAGTGGAAGTGTGAGGAGCTGGAGTATAGGGACGATGATCGTATTCACGATCGCGAGAACGACCGCGACGATGATAGCAGTCAGATATCCATCGACGTGCGCACCAGGCGTGAGGTATGATGCTATAGCGACTGCGAGTCCTGAGAGAAGGAGATTGAGAATAATTGGCATAGATAGTGAAGTTAGAAATTGAGTAACTGAATACTATTTTTTCTATTTCAAAATTCAAAGAAAAAAACAAGACAAATAAAATCTTGATACCTATTCCGTATCCAGAATTAAACGTCTCCCTCATAGTTCACCATCCAACATATGCCATACTTATCTCTACCAGTTCCATAGTAGGCTCACCAGAACATATACTGGAGAGGGAGTTCTATACTTCCATCCTGCATGAGACCACTGAAGAGTCGTTCTGCCTCTTCATGAGAATCTGGATGCAGGGAGATATAGACGTTATTCCCCTGATTCATGGTGAATCTCATCGATGCGGGAACATCAGTTCCCATGAGCTTATGTCCTCCGAGGATCGGGAGGCAGATATGCATGATGAGATTCCCAGCTGCTTCATCGAGGGGAGGGGAGTCTGGAGATGGTGGGAGATCTCGGAATCTCCCGATCGGGAGCTCGAACTCTCATCCGAAGACTGATCTATAGAAGTCGAAGGCTTCTTCTGTCTGGTTCGTGAAGTTCAAATATGTGGAAGTGGAGGACATAAGAAAAAAAAGTGAAAAAATTAAAAGTGAAGTGTATTTCTTACTATCCCGACTCTTTTAGAGTGGATTCAAAGTATCATAATCGCCGATTTTTTGATGCTACTCATACTGAGACTGTGGTGTATTTCTTAGATATTCTTCAAAGATTGCCTTCAGTTGTTCATATCGTTCCTTTGTCCTTGCTTGTACTCCTCATGCACCTTCTAAAAGGTCTCCTCGGACTACTACTGTGCCTGTGCCAATAGTTGTTCCCTCGGGGAATTGTATTCGAGTGAGATCGATATCATCTCGACCAGGGATTTGATTCCAATAATGATTCGATCATGCATCGAAGAGAATATTTCCTCCCACGAGATCCTGTACGAGCAGGGCAGTAACTGCACATTGCCCAAGTGATGGATTTTTTTCTGACCATTGGTCTTGATCGGGAGGATAGCATGTTTTCTGAGACCAAGAAACCCGGATGGCGACTCTCTGACTGTTCGCAAGGGATGTCATATTTATAGTAGATGAAATGAGTATCTAAGGTTAAAGATTATGTGAAAGGAGAAATTCTCTGAGTTCGTCTACTGGGCGAAGTTTACGAAAAAACTTCTCTATTCATGGATCGTCGAGACAAGCGTTAGGTACTGCATTTTCTCATGTGATAAATATCTGATCCCAACCAAATCAATTTTCTCATTCTGGCTTCTCTGCGACAACTCATTCGACTACTCATTCGAAAAACTGTATTGTCACACCATCAAAATATCCAAACATACAACGAGCGATCGCAGACCTATCTCTCCCATCGACGAGAGAAGCCAGTTTCTCGAGTCAAAGTTCGGCTACAAAATGTTTCACAAATGTTCCAGGTATTCTCCCGAGACTACAAAATTCAAAGGAGACATCATCGACGAGAACTGGCTTCTGTATTTTGTCATATGCTTGTCTGACTTTATGCTCTACGATTTCCCTTAGATCGAGAGATTGTAACTCCTCGAGATCGAGCTTGATATGTTCGATAGGCATCATGAGGAGCTTCCTCATGTAGTCAGCTTTTTTCTGATTCCCGGTGATGAAGGTGATAGATTTCATAGTTGATTATTGTTTCTTCCACCTCTCGAGTCTCGGAAGTTGCAGAAGTGCCATCTTCCGCATGAACCAGTTCATATTTTTCTCACGCATCGCACGATCGACGATCATCTGCATCTCTTCGAGAGTGCAGTCTCCACCGATGAATTCCCCCTTCTCATAGCAGAGAGAGCAGTATTTTGTCGACTTTGTACCATTTTTTTCTGTTCCGCCTCATTTAGGATCTTCTTCGATGGGCATCCCACAGGATTGACATTGGACCTTATGCATTGATTCGAAAGCGCAGAGGAGATTTTTCATGAAGATACAATAAGAAAATACAAAATATACTACATCAGACTCGCTTCCCGAAGGAAGCTCTTCACTGTCTCATCACTTGGCGGATCATCGATGAGGTATTCGACGACTTCTGTATAGTCTATGTAGTCGAAATATCCGAGTTGCTCACGGAAATGTCGAGAGTTGAAATTCCCAGCAAATATCTCCTGTGCTTTTACCGAAATCTCATCGATCGTAGAGTGATCTCGGAGGATGAAGTAGAGATCGACATAGTCCTTCCATTTTGCTCTCCGTCCGAGTGCATATGCCTTCATCGCGCCGAGTGTGAGGAGATCGGGGATCCGTATCCATCACTCGAAATCGACGGATGCGACGACAGGGAAGGGAAAGTGGAAAAATGTCACTTTCACCCCATGGATAACTCATGTACAATTCCCATCCTCAACAATATGGAGTATATCCCACTGATATCGGGCACGGTGGCAGATATTCTGTACTGTGTCCTTCCTGAATGATGTTGCGAGAAAAAGATCAAAATCAATACTTTTTCTATGTCCAATATGGAGCGCGATCGCAGTACCGCCGACCATGTAGAAGCCTCTTTTCCGTGCCTCTTTCAAGAGACGAAGTACATCGTTCTGCTCAGGAGAGAATATAGATTTATACAGGATATTTCTCATAATAATGATTAAAGAGATCAATTGTTTCGACACGGAAATTCGTACGAGGAATACGAGAGCGGATAAAAAATATATCCTTTACTTCTTTTTTCCCGATGAGTTTCTGAAGTGTGAAAAAATCTTCCCAAGTACCGAGAGTCATAAACCTCTCCACGATCGCCTGATCGCTCATATTACCGAGTGTCTCGTGTGAGACATCCCAGAACATAGGCTTGTGTTCGAGGGCGAATTTCTGGAGTTCGTTCATAGAGGAATTTAGATGTCCACATTATACCGAAGAATCCTATATTTCAAGGGAAAATTATCCGAGTTTTGCACCATTCGAAACTGCTCTTTCAGGGATTGCGAGGATGACTGATCCGTCCTCTCGATAGAATCCCGTACAGAGGAATTCACTCCTGAAGGGTCATATTTGTTTCGGAGGGAAATTCACGACTCCGACAATCTGTTTCCCCACGAGTTCATCTCGAGTGTAATGGATCGTGATCTGTGCACTGGATTGTTTGATCCCGATTTCTCCTCCGAAATCAACCCAGATCTGATAGGCAGGTTTTCGTGCCTCTGGGAAATCCTCGACACGGATGATCGTCCCGACTCGGAGCTCGACTGACTCGAATTCTGACCAAGAAATGATATTCATGCACGAGAGGATAGGAATTTTCATGAGAATTGCAGTAACTGCTCACTAGACCCTCCTAAGCAAGTGATGTTCGCAGTTCATGGTACTTCGTAAAAAAGTTATCTGGGTGTTTTGCTTTGAGAGAAAGGAGA